>JAAFHN010000100.1 GCA_013298415.1 Comamonadaceae bacterium | reverse complement strand
GTTGCCGTGCGAAATGTGCAGGCTTTGATTCAGCGCTGCATGCAGCTGCTGCTCTTGGCGGCGCACGAATTCGCTCGCGGTTTTCACGAGCGTGTTGAAGGCATTGGTGTCCAGCGGTTTGGGGTTCTTTTTGTCGCGGCCCATCGTCCAGGGGCCTACGAGCGCTGGCTCGGCTTGGCCGTCGCGCGTCATGGCCACGGCCCAGCCATCGTCGTCTTCGTTTTTCATCACGCTGGCCGTCCAGCCGCTGCCCTGCCAAACGCGCGGCTCCTGGAGGGCTTGCTGGATCGGTGCGTCGGCGCTGGAATCGGTCATGGTGCGGGGGCTTTGAAGGGCTGCGCAGTTTACGATCAAGCCCCCTCAAACCACGGAGTGCAGCCATGGGCGCGCAATGGAAAGCAAAAGGCAAGGCTCAGGCGGCAGATGCACGCGGCAAGCTTTTTGGCAAGCTGGCTAAAGAAATCATGGTGGCCGCGCGCGGCGGAGCTGACCCGGCAGCCAACTCCAAGCTGCGCCTGGTGGTGGAGCAAGCGCGCAAGGTATCCATGCCCAAAGACACGCTGGAGCGCGCCATCAAAAAAGGCGCGGGTTTGACGGGCGAGGCCGTGCATTTTGAGCATGTGATTTACGAAGGCTTTGCGCCGCACCAAGTGGCTGTGATGGTGGAGTGCCTCACCGACAACGTGAAACGCACTGCGCCTGAGATGCGGGTGCTGTTTCGCAAAGGGCAGCTCGGCGCATCCGGCTCGGTGGCTTGGGACTTTGACCATGTGGGCTTGATCGAAGCGGAAGTGGCCACCCCCGGCGCAGACGCAGAAACCGCCGCCATCGAAGCGGGCGCACAAGATTTGGATGCGGCAGGGGAAGACGGCATCACCACCTTTCTCACCGACCCCGCCGACTTAGATGCCGTGAGCCGCGCCCTGCCCCCGCAAGGCTTTACCGTGTTGTCGGCCAAGCTCGGCTACCGCCCCAAAAATCCGGTGGCATCGAGCGGCTTGGATGCCGCAGCGCTGGAAGAAGTGGAAGCCTTTTTGGCCGCTTTGGATGCGCACGACGACGTGCAAGAGGTTTACGCGGCTCTGGGTTGAAGCTCGGCCAGCACGTCCGCGTCGTACACCTGCGGGGAATCCATCAACGCTGGGTGCAGGCGCAGAGCCATGTTTCTCGCCCAGCTGAGCGGCGGGGGCATGTGAAAGATGCGGCCATTGCGCTCGCTGCGGGCTTGGAGCATCGCGTTGCGCGCCCAGCGGGCATTCGCGTAGCGCTGCACAGCGCTTGACCAATCCGCCTCGCGCTGTAAGCAAGCGGCCAGCACAGCAGCGTCTTCGAGCGCCATCGCCGCGCCTTGGGCGATGTAGGGGCGCATCGGATGCGCGGCATCGCCGAGCAGCGGCACGCTGCGCCCCTGAAGCTGGCACAGCATGGCCGAAGCCCCGGTCAGCGGCGCGCGCGCCACCACGGGCCAGCGCGTGACCTTCGTTCCGATGCCAATGGCGGCGGCAAGCGGTGAGCACACATCGCCAAGCGCTTGCAAAAGCTCGCTTGCGCTTGCGGGTTGTGCCCAGTGTCGTTCTTGACTGGCGCTTGATTGCGCGGGCATCGGCGTGAACGCCACCACGTTGAGCATCTGGCGCTGACCCAGCCGCACGGGGTAGGTGACCACATGCTGCCGCGAACCCCACCAGGGCTGCACCAGCGGCGTGCGCCACTCGCGCGGCAGGGCGTGCATTTCCAGCAAACAGCGCCAAGCCCAGTGCCCCGTGGGTTGCGGCAAAGAGGAGTCACCACTCGCAGCCCGCACCGCGCTCCAAGCGCCGTCGGCGGCAATGAGCGGTGCGTGCGGCGAGATCTCAGCAAGCTCAAACGCCTTTCCCCAGCGCACCTGAGCACCCGCAGCCTCAGCCGCCCGCAAGAGCAGCGCATGCAACTCCGCCCGATGCACACAAAGCCAAGGCGCATCGCTGGCCTGCAATCCCCGCTGCGCAATCACCCGCCCGGTGCGAGCACTGCGCACCTGCACACCTTCGGGCACGCAAGCCACGCGGCGCAAAGCATCTCCCATGCCCCAGGAAGCCAAAAGCCGAGTCGCGTTCGGCCCCAGCTGAATGCCCGCGCCCACGGGAGCGGGCGCTGGAGCTTGCTCCCACACCTCAACCGCCCGCCCCGCCCGAGCCAGCAGCAAAGCCGCCGCCAAGCCGCCAATGCCTGCGCCGATGACGGAGAGGGGGTCGGTGACGAAGCTCATGCTGGAATTGTCGCGCTACAGTTCTGGCATGAAGCAAGCCCCACATACACCTCGGGCCACGTCGATTTCGCACGACGGGGTTTGGCTTCAGGTTGACGGCTCGAACTACTTTCTGTCCTTTCGCGAGTTTCCGTGGTTTGAACGCGCGACTGAGCAACAAATCAGGCAGGTGGAGCGCAGCGGGCACAGCGATCACCTGCATTGGCCGCTGCTTGACGTTGATCTGTCTGTGCCAAGCATCATCGATCCAACAAGTTTTCCACTTCTTTCGCGCTCATTCCTGACGACGTCGCACATCAACGCATGACCAGAATGAATTTGCGCGCGGCTGCGAAGAAATTGGCCTGGGCAGTCGGCGGCCTCCTGATCGCCATCTCGGCGTTTCTGTATCGGAACTTCACAGCCATCGATCAAAATCCGATGCCTTTTGATGCGCTTGCCTGGAAGCGACTCGCGGCTCAAACAGAACAAATTGATCCAGGCTGTGTTCGGGGCGGAATGGCGCTGACGCTCGTCGAACAACGAGCGCTCACTGGTTTGTCGCGCCCTCAGCTGGCCGAACTGCTGGGCACCGACGCACTGCAGCATGGCCTTGGCCAGTGCCATTGGGGCGGTGCGCACAGCCACTTGGTCATCACGCTTGATTCGTCAGAAAGAGTTTCGGGCGCTCGGATTCATCGGTTCTGAGCGAATTGCAGCCTGCCGCCCACACAATCCCCCAGTGCCCAAGCGCCATCCTGACTTTCACACGATTGCCAAGCAGAGCATCGAGCTTGGGCCTGCGCCGGATTCTTCGCTGATTCCGGATTCAGCGATTGAGCTGCTCTTTGAAGACGCGCACATGCTGGTGGTGGCAAAGCCGAGCGGGCTACTGAGCGTGCCGGGCAAGACGGCTGACAAAGCGGATTGCTTGATCTCGCGGCTGCAAAAGCGCTGGCCAGATGCGCTGACCGTGCATCGACTGGATCAAGCCACCAGCGGCGTGGCGGTGCTGGCGCGGGGCAAGGCCGCGCACCGAAGTTTGAGCATGCAGTTTGAAGCGCGCAGCGTGTTCAAGCGCTACGAGGCGGTGGCAGACGGCCTGGCCAGCGCAGACGAAGGCAAGATCAACGCGCCGATTGGCGACGATTTGACGCGGCGGCCGCTGCGCATCATTGACCCGATCCATGGCCGCCCAAGCGTGACGCACTGGAAGGTTTTGAGGCGCGATGCAACAAACCACAGCACGCACTTCTCTCTCACGCCCGAAACAGGCCGCACGCACCAAATTCGCGTTCACTTGGCTCACATCGGCCACGCGATTTGGGGCGACCACTTGTATGCCTCGCCAGAGGTCTACGGCAAATCAAATCGCCTCATGCTGCATGCGGCGGAACTGACAGTGAGCCACCCGGTGACCGGCGAGCGAATGAGTTTCGCGGCGGGGTGGCGAGCGGGCTAGGGATCCTTTTGAACGCAAAGTGCGCGAAATGAACAGCCAAAAGCCTTTTTTTAAACGTTTCCACCTGGCTGTCCAGGTATTCACAATATTTGACGCTACTTTTTGTGTAGCAGTCATTTTGGATTGACTCCGCGCGCTTCGCGTTCATTTTGCGAACTTTGCGTTCGGCTGTCCTTGCCCCTAAACCCTAAGCCGCCCGCCTGACCCGCAGGATTTCATCCAAGATCAAGCAAATCGCGCCCAAGGTGATCGCGCTGTCAGCGAGGTTGAAGATTGGGAAATGCCAGGTTTTCCAATAGAAGTGGAGCATGTCCACCACGTAGCCGTGCCACAGGCGATCAATCAGGTTGCCAATCGCGCCGCCCAGGATCATGGCGAGCGCGAACGAAAAAAGCCGCTGGTTGCCGTGGCGCGTGAGCATGTAGGTGATGAAGACCGTGGCCACGACCGCGATGCCCGTGAAAAACCAGCGCTGCCAGCCGCCCGCACCTGCGAGAAAGCTGAACGCCGCACCTGGATTGTGGTGGCGGGTGATGTTGAAAAAGCTGGTGATCGGGGTGGAATCGCCTAACTTGTAGTAGCCCACGATCAGCACCTTGGTGAACTGATCGATGAGCACCACCATGAGCGCAATGGATAGCCAAATCCATAAGGGATTCGTGCCACTACCGCTGCGACTGCTCTTCACGAGCACAGGTTTTTTAGACGCCATAAACCGCAGCCTTTAGACAAAATGCCGCACATCGTGGCGGGCTGCATCGGCGCTGGTGTTGCCTTCGCAGCGGCCACAGATGGCAGGATGGGCCGCAGACGCGCCCACATCGGGCAGCACATGCCAGCAGCGCTCACATTTGATGCCATTTGCAAGCTCTGTCGAAGTATTTGTTACATCGGATGCTACTACTTCAATAGCAGACACGATGAACACGTATTTCAGGTCTGAGCCCAAACTGCTGAGCAGCGCATGGTCTTGCGGGCTGGCATGGAGCACCACGCGCGCTTGCAAACTGCTGCCGAGCAGGCCTTTTTCACGGGCGGCTTCGATGTCTTTGTTCACCAAATCGCGCAGCTCGCGCAGCCGCGCCCACTTGGCTTGCAGCGCCTCGTCGCCAACGTTCGGCAGTTGCCAATACGTTTCGGTGAAGATGCTCACTGACGTCGGGTTCAGCACTTTCCAGGCCTCTTCGGCGGTGAAGCTCAGCATCGGCGCCATCAGGCGCAGGAGCGCTTCGCGGATGTGCCACAGCGCGGTTTGCGCGCTGCGCCGCTCGCGGCTTTTGGCGGGGCTGGTGTAGAGCCGATCTTTGAGCACATCGAGGTAGAAGCCGCCCAAATCTTCGCTGCAATACAACTGCAATTTGGCAACCACCGGGTGAAACTCAAACTTGGCAAAGTGCGCGAGCACTTCGGCCTGCACGCTGGCTGCGCGGGCAATCGCATAGCGGTCAATTTCGAGCAGTTCTGAGTCGGCAACCGCGTCTTTTGCCGCATCAAAGTCCACCGTGTTCGCCATCAAAAAGCGCAGGGTGTTGCGGATGCGGCGATAGCTGTCCACCACGCGGGCGAGGATTTTGTCGTCGATGGCCAAATCGCCCGAGTAGTCGGTGGATGCGCACCACAGGCGGATGATTTCTGCGCCGAGTTTGCTGCTGATGTCGGCAGGATCAGTGACGTTGCCCAGACTCTTGCTTTGCTTGCGGCCTTGACCATCAACGGTGAAGCCGTGCGTCAGCAGCATTTTGTAAGGCGCTCGGCCATACATGGCGCAGGCGGTGAGCAGCGATGAGTGGAACCAACCGCGATGTTGGTCGTGGCCTTCGAGGTAGAGGTCAGCCTCGGGGCCGCTGTCGTGCGCGTGCGGCGTGGATCCATCGGCAGCGCGGTGCGAGCCCTTGAGCACGGTGGTGTGCGTGGTGCCGGAATCGAACCACACCTCCAAAATATCCGTGCTCTTGCTGTATTGCTCAGCGCTGGCCGCGCCGATTTTGGCGAACACTTCGGCGCAGCTCAGCTTGCTCCAGGCCTCGATGCCGCCCGCTTCCACAATTTGCGCGGCCAAATCCACCAGCTCAGGCGTGCGCGGGTGCAACTCGCCCGAGTCCACGTGCGTGAAGAGCGGCAGCGGCACGCCCCAAGAGCGCTGGCGGCTGATGCACCAATCGGGGCGATTGGCAATCATGTCGCGCAGCCGGGTTTTGCCGCTTTCGGGGAAGAAGCTGGTTTGCTCAATGGCATCGAGTGCCATTTGGCGCAGGGTTTTCGGCGCTTTATCCACCGTGAACACACCCTCGCCCTCATCCATGCGCACAAACCACTGCGCCGCTGCGCGGTAGATCACAGGCGTTTTGTGCCGCCAGCAATGCGGGTAGCTGTGCGTGATTTCAGACGTGGCCATCAAGCGGCTGTGCTCGCGCAGCGTGTTGATGATCTCCGGGCAGGCTTTCCAGATGTTCATGCCACCGAAAAGCGGCAGCTCTGGTGCATAGCTGCCGTTGCCTTGCACGGGGTTGAGCACATCTTTCACGGTGAAGCCGTTGGCGATGCACGAGTTGAAGTCGTCTACACCATAAGCAGGTGCGGAATGCACGATGCCGGTGCCGTCTTCGGCAGTTGCATAGTCGGCCACTAACACGGGGCTTTCGCGGTTGAAGCCCTCGTGAACATGCGCGAGTGGGTGCTTGAACTTGATCTTGTCCAGCGCCTTGCCTTCGGCGGTTGCGATCACCTCGCCCGTCAAACCGTAGCGCGCCAAGCACTTTTCAACCAGCGTTTCGGCCAGCAGCAAGATGCCTTTTTCCGTCTTGACCAGCGCATACGGCAGCTCGGGATTCAGGTTCAGCGCTTGGTTGGCTGGAATCGTCCAGGCGGTCGTCGTCCAGATCACCACGAAGATATCTGGCAGCCCCTGGCCCGTTCGGGCTGAGCCCGTCGAAGCCCCTGCCGACCCTTCGACAAGCTCAGGTTGAACGGAGGGATTTCCAAAGGCGGCCAACAACTTGGCAGGCTCAGCACATAGAAACGCCACATCCAGGGTTTGCGATTTTTTGTCGGCGTATTCGATTTCAAACTCAGCCAGCGACGAGCCGCAATCGAAACACCAATACACCGGCTTCAAACCGCGATACACAAAGCCGCGCTCCATCACGCGCTTGAAGGCGCGGATTTCTTCGGCTTCGGTTTTGAAATCCATCGTGCGGTAAGGCGCATCCCACTGGCCGAGCACGCCCATGCGCTTGCGATCCACCATTTGCTGCGCGATTTGCTCGGTGGCGTAGGCGCGGGCTTTGGCCTGCATCTCGTCGCGGCTCAAGTTGCGGCCGTGCAGCTTTTCAATCGCGTTTTCAATCGGCAAGCCATGGCAATCCCAGCCGGGGATGAACTGCGCATCAAAGCCTGCGAGCTGCTTGCTCTTGACGACCATGTCTTTCAAGATGTTGTTGGCGCTGTGGCCAATGTGCAGCTTGCCGTTCGCATACGGCGGGCCGTCGTGAAAGATGAATTTCGGTGCGCCAAGGCGCGCATCGCGCAGGCGCTTGTACAGGCCCGCCTCATCCCAAGCCTTCACCCAAGCAGGCTCGCGCTTGGGCAAATCGCCGCGCATCGGAAACGGCGTATCTGGCATGTTGAGCGTGGCTCGGTAGGCACTTTCGGCCTTTGCATCGTTTTTTGAAACAGCTTTTTCAGACATGACAAACCTGTGTGAAGCGGGGCGCGCAGCGCTGAGCTGCAACGAAAAACAAAGAGGGAGTGGGTGGAGGCGCGAGCAGGCCTGCAAAGCGCAGGCACGGTGCTCGCCTCAAATTCGCGCAGCGATGCCCGAAATGAAACGCACGGCGGCTGCCAGGTGCAAGGCAGCGTGCCGATGAAGGGGAGCGAATATGGCCCAGTGCATCACTGGCATTGTAGTTGCAGCTTGCATTCGCTCATTTTTGCGCGTTTTACCTCCACTGTCCTGGTATTTACTCGTTCCTTTGCTATATTTTTTGAACCAATCTGCGCTGGAGCGAAGATGAGTGCGCAGTTTGTGAAAGCAGGAGCAGGCACGCCCTAAGGGATGCGGCCATTCTGTGAGGCCCGTGCGGCGACTTTTGCCATTTCAAAATGCGATCTTGAAACGGCAAATCTGTTGGATTCATTGCCGAGCGGCCAAAGCCACCGCCTCGCAGCGGGCTTTGAGCCGCTGGAGCGTGATCGGCAGGCCACGATTGACTTGGCGGCCAACGGTGGCGATCAAGATGCCTGCGAGCCCACCGTGAAACTCCACGCGGTGGGTGACGACGCATTGATCACCTTCTTGCACGAGGGCGTGGGGAAACGCCATGCGCGAGCCCATGAGCTTGACAACCACGGTAAA
>JAAFHN010000313.1 GCA_013298415.1 Comamonadaceae bacterium | reverse complement strand
CGCCAAGGATTTCAACGCGAGCCAAAAAGAGTACCGCGTGAACCCGGTGTTCAAGGGCACGTATGACGAGAGCTACGCCGCAACGATTGCCGCCTACCGCGCAGGCAACGCGCCGCACATCGTGCAGATTTTCGAGGTGGGCACCGCCACCATGATGGCCAGCAAGGCGATCAAGCCGGTGAGCGAAGTGATGAAGCAGGCCAATGTGCCCTTCGACGCCAAGGCTTATGTGCCAGCAGTGGCGGGCTACTACACGAGTGCCAAGGGCGAGATGCTGAGCTTTCCGTTCAACAGCTCTACCACCGTGCTGTACTACAACAAAGACATGTTCAAGAAAAACGGCCTGGGCGAAAAAGCCCCGGCCACTTGGCCCGAAGTGGCGCTGGCCGCCGCCAAGCTGAAAGGCAGCGGCGAAAAGTGCGGCTTTACACCCGCTTGGCAGAGCTGGACGCAGTTGGAGAGTTTTTCCACTTGGCACAACACGCAGTTCGCCACCAAAAACAACGGCTTTGGCGGCATGGATGCGCGGCTCGCTTTCAACAGCCCGCTGCATGTGCGCCACATTGAAAACCTGCAAAACATGACCAAGCAGGGCCTGATGAGCTACAGCGGCCGCAGAACGGAGGCCGAAGCCAAGTTTTGGACGGGCGAGTGCGGCATGTTGACCAGCTCCAGCGCTGCCTACGCAGGCATCAAGCGCAACGCGAAGTTTGACTTTGGCATTGCTCCTCTGCCTTACTACCCCGATGTGCAAGGCGCGCCGCAAAATACGGTGATTGGCGGCGCATCGCTGTGGGTGATGAACGGCAAAAAGGCCGAGGAATACAAGGGCGTGGCCAAGTTTTTTGAGTTTTTGAGCAATGCGGATTTGCAAGCCAAGAGCCATCAGGCCACGGGCTACCTGCCGATCACGGCCAAGTCGTACGAAATCACCAAGGCCAGCGGTTTTTACGAAAAGAACCCCGGCACCGACGTGAGCGTGAAGCAAATGATCGTGAAAACCACTGACAAATCACGCGGCATTCGCTTGGGCAACATGGTGCAAATTCGCGGGATCATCGACGAAGAGCTGGAAGGCATCTGGGCCGGCAAGCAAGAAGCCAAAGCGGGTCTGGACAAAGCCGTGTCGCGCGGCAATGAAGTGCTTGCCAAGTTCGAAGCGGCGAACAAGGGCGGGAAGTAAAGGGCGGCAAGTGAAGGGACAGCCGGACGCAAACGGCGCAAAAACTCGCAAAAGACGCGGAAAATACGTGAAAACAGTTCTCTGTCCATGTATTTATTCGATGTAATGCTATGAATTTTGAATATTCCAATCAAAACTTCATGGCTGCTTTTTGCGTCTTTTGCGAAACCTTTTCGGCTTTTGCGTCCTAGGCTGTTCGGTTCCTCCCCACGCGCACCATGGAAAAGAAAGTCACCTTCACCCACCGCTGGCTGCCTTGGGCGCTGATTGCGCCTCAGTTGGCGGTGGTGATGGTGTTTTTCGTGTGGCCTTCGGGGCAGGCGCTGTACCAATCGCTGCTGCTGGAAGACGCCTTTGGCGGCAACCGGCAATTTGTGGGCTTGGCGAATTTCAAAGCCTTGTTTGCCGATCCCACCTACTGGGCCTCGTTCAAAACCACGGCGGTGTTTTCGCTGCTGGTGGCGAGCTTGGGCCTGTCGATTTCACTGGGTTTGGCGGTGTGCGCGAATCGTGTGGTGCGCTTGAGTGGCATTTACCGCACGCTCTTGATCTGGCCTTACGCAGTTGCGCCGGTGGTGGCTGCGGTGCTGTGGGTGTTTTTGTTCAACAGCACCTTTGGCGTGGTGGCGCACATGCTGCGCTTCTTTGGCGTGGAGTGGAATTACGCGCTGAACTCTGGCCAGGCCATGACGCTGATCGTGATTGCCGCTGTGTGGAAGCAAATCAGCTACAACTTCCTTTTCTTCCTCGCCGGGCTGCAAAGCATCCCCAAATCGCTGCTCGAAGCTGCCGCGATTGACGGCGCAGGGCCCTTCAGGCGCTTTTGGACGATCGTGTTTCCGCTGCTCTCGCCCACCACATTCTTTTTGCTGGTGGTGAATGTGGTGTACGCCTTTTTCGACACCTTTGCCATCGTGGATGCCGCCACACACGGCGGGCCAGGCAAAGACACCTCCATCCTCGTCTACCGCGTGTATTACGACGGCTTCAAAGCCCAAGACTTAGGCGGCAGCGCGGCACAGTCCGTGATCCTGATGGCCATCGTGATCGCCTTCACCGTGGTGCAGTTCAAGTATGTTGAACGCAAGGTGCAGTATTGATGGTCGAGAGAAAACCACTGCTTGACTGGTTGGCCCACGGGATTTTGATCTTGGGGGTTTGTGTGGTTGCGTTTCCGATTTACGTGACCTTTGTGGGCTCCACCAACCCGCTCGACAACGTGGTGGCATCGCCCATGAAACTGAGCTTTGGCGACCAAGCCATGGCGAACTACAGCCAGGTGCTGGGCACAGGCGGCGCAGCGGGCGGCAATGCGCCTGTGGCCCGAATGCTTTGGGTGAGCTTCGTGATGGCCATGCTGATTGCTTGCGGCAAGATCGGCATCAGCTTGATCTCTGCCTTTGCGCTCGTGTATTTCAAATTTCCGGCCAAGCAGTTTTGCTTTTGGCTGATCTTCATCACGCTCATGCTGCCGGTGGAAGTGCGCATCTCGCCCACCTATCAAGTGGTGAGCGATTTGGGCATGCTCAACAGCTATGCGGGCCTCACCCTGCCGCTGATGGCGAGCGCCACCGCGACCTTCTTGTTTCGACAATTCTTCATGACGGTGCCAGACGAGCTGGTGGAAGCCAGCCGGATGGATGGCGCCTCTCCGATGCGCTTCTTTTTCGATGTGCTGCTGCCGCTCTCTAAGACCAGCATCGCCGCGCTTTTCGTGATCATGTTCATCTACGGCTGGAACCAATACCTCTGGCCGCTTTTGGTGAGCACGGATCAAAGCTACTACCCCATCGTGATCGGCATCAAGCAAATGATCGCAGGCGAAAGCCAGGTGGAATGGCACCTCGTGATGGCCACCGCCGTGCTCGCCATGCTGCCGCCTGTTGCCATCGTGATCCTGATGCAAAAGTGGTTTGTGAAGGGGCTGGTCGATGCTGAAAAGTGAGGGAGCCGGGGAGGTAACGCGAAAAACGCTGAAAAAGTGCGAAAAGCGCGAAAACACAGCCGATTTCTTACTCTTCACTCCGTCGCTTAACCCAACCACCAACTGATTCACCATTCAAAACTTTTCAGCGCTTTTTGCGTCCTTTTTGCGTTACTTGATCCCTACCACCTATGGCTGCCATTGAACTTCAAGATGTGATCAAGCGCTACGGCAGTGGCGACAAGGCTTTGCAGGTCATCCACGGGGTGAACGCATCGATTGCGAATGGCGAATTCATCGTCATCGTCGGCCCCTCGGGCTGCGGCAAATCCACGCTTTTGCGCATGGTGGCGGGGCTGGAGGCGATCTCGGGTGGCACGATCTCCATTGGCGGCCGTGTGGTCAACGATTTGGAGCCCGCCGAGCGCGACATCGCCATGGTGTTTCAAAACTACGCGCTTTATCCGCACATGAGCGTGTTTGAAAACATGGCTTATGGCTTGCGCATCAAGGGCGTGGGCAAAGAAGAAATCAAGGCTCGGGTGGACAAGGCCGCAGGCATTTTGGAGCTGGGTGCGTTTTTGGATCGCCGCCCCGGCCAGCTCTCAGGCGGGCAGCGCCAGCGCGTGGCCATGGGCCGCGCCATCGTGCGCGAGCCACAGGTGTTTTTGTTTGACGAGCCGCTTTCCAATCTGGACGCCAAGCTGCGTGCCCAAACCCGGCTTGAGATCCAAAAACTGCACCGCGAGCTTGGCATCACGAGCCTGTACGTGACGCACGATCAAGTGGAAGCCATGACGCTTGCGCAGCGCATGATCGTGCTCAACGCAGGCCGCGTGGAGCAAATCGGCACACCCGAAGACGTGTACCGCAAACCCGCCAGCACCTTCGTGGCCGGCTTCATCGGCGCGCCGCCGATGAATTTGCTTGATATCAATTCAATAGCAAAGAATGTTGTAAATACATGGACAGAGGGCATAGATCTCTCAAAAACAGCAGTTTTGGGAGCCCGACCAGAGCATTTGCGCTTTACTGAT
>JAAFHN010000477.1 GCA_013298415.1 Comamonadaceae bacterium | reverse complement strand
TGAGCAGATCGAAAAAGCTTTGGCCTGGCTTGGCCTGCACCCCAAGCAATCCGCCCACAGAATCAGAAATCTGAGTGCCAATCGCCCCCTGGGGATCGATCAAAAACAAGCCCTCGCGCACGCTGGTCAGAATCTGCTGGCGCTCTTGGCTCACAGCGGCCACTTGATCGTCGGTTGCGCGCAGGCGGCGGATGAACTTGAACAAGATGTATGCAAAGTTCAAGAGCGCCAGCACGATGGCGATGGCCTGCACCAGGCGCAAAAAGTCAGCGCGCGCAGCGGCGTCGGCTTCAAGCGCTGTGGTGAGCTTGTTCATCTGCGCCAAAAGCTTCAAGTTGTTGGCGCGCGCGGCGTCCCCCAGGGCTTTCACATCCTCTGGCGTGTTTCGCGCCGAGAGCACGGCATTCGCTCGCTCCCTCACCAAGGTCCACAGGCCTTGCGCTTCGCGCAGCGCGACTTGCCCGCTTTCGCTGGTCACTGCAGCCAGCTCCAATGGCTTGCCGTCGCCGCCGCGAGTCTCGCCACCCTGCACGAAGGCTTTGAGGCTCAAATCAAACAAATCGACTGACAGCTTCAGTTCGTCAGTGAGCGGTTTGGGGTCTGCCGGCCCCGCTTCCAAGGCGTAAGAGATTTTTGCAATCCGCTGGGAAAGCATGCGCTGGCGGCCTGCCACATTGATGGCTGCGGCGTCCTCTGAAATCTTGAAGCTCGTGTAGAAGTTCAGGATCAACACGCCCAGATCGAGCACCAAAAAGAGCGCCACCGCAATGACGATCTCTTTGTAACGTCCAAAGCTTGAGTTGGCTTTCATGCGCTTGTCCTCGTGTGTTGGATCAGGGGTGAAGAGTCAAGATTCGAGGGGCAAGGCTCATGCCGCAAGCCGCTCCACGTGCGCTTGGCGGGTGTAGAGGAAATCGATCACAGCGCGGCGGTACTTCGCGTATTGCGCGCTTTCGGCCAAGTCAACCCGCCGCCTTGGCCGAGGAAGCTCTACTTTGAGCACATCGCCGACGGTGGCCGCCGGGCCGTTGGTGAGCATTACGATCCGGTCGCTGAGCAGCACGGCTTCATCCACGTCATGGGTCACCATCACCACCGTGGCAGAGGATTTCGCCACGATTTCCAGCAGCTCGTCTTGCAGCTTGGCGCGGGTGAGGGCATCGAGTGCGCCGAAGGGCTCGTCCATCAACAGCACTTGCGGCTCCATTGCAAGCGCCCGGGCAATGCCCACGCGCTGCTTCATGCCGCCAGAGATTTCACCAGGGCGCTTTTGCGCAGCCGCAGTGAGCCCTACGAGCGCGAGGGCTGCGTCTGTGCGGGCTTTCAGCTGCGCTTTGGATTCCGATGGCGCACCCAAGCGCCCACGTGAGCCGCCAAAGACGCGCTCCACGCCCAAGTACACGTTTTCAAAGCAAGTGAGCCAAGGCAAGAGCGAATGGTTTTGAAACACCACCGCCCGCTCTGGGCCTGGCCCAGTGATTTCGCGGCCCGCGCAGAGCAAATGGCCTTCGGTGGGTGTGGTGAGGCCCGCGATCAGGTTCAGCAGGGTGGACTTGCCGCAGCCAGAATGGCCAATCAGCGTGACGAACTCGCCGCGTTCAATCGTGAGGTCAATGTCGCGCAGGGCGGGGAAAATGCCCTTGGCGGTGGCAAAGCTTTGGGCCACCCCCGCGATCTCGATGTACTTCGCTGTGTTCGCGTTGTTGCTCATGATTTCACCTCGTCATACGTGAAGGCCGATGCCAATTTGATGAGGGCAAGCTCAAGCAAGAGGCCCACCACACCGATCACCACGATGGCGATGATGATGTTTTTCACATTCAGGTTGTTCCACTCGTCCCACACCCAAAAGCCGATGCCCACACCGCCGGTCAGCATCTCGGCTGCCACGATCACGAGCCAAGCCGTGCCCACGGCCAGGCGCACGCCAGTCAGCATGTAGGGCAGCACGGAGGGCAACAAGATCTTGGTGATGACTTGCCACTCGCTCAGGTTCAGCACCCGGGCCACGTTCAAATAGTCTTGCGGCACGCGCTGCACGCCCACGGCCGTGTTCACCACCATCGGCCAAATTGAGCAGATGAAAATCGTCCAGATCGCAGCCGGGTTGGCGCCTTTGAAGATCAAAAGGCCAATGGGCAGCCAGGCCAGCGGAGAAACGGGTTTCAGCAAACTGATGATGGGCCCAAACATGCGGTTGAAAAACTCGAAGCGGCCGATCACAAAGCCAAGCGGAATGCCCACGGCGGCCGCCAGGCCGAAGCCCAGCGCCACCCGCTGAAGCGAAGCCAAGATGTTCCAGCCGATGCCTTGGTCGTTCGGCCCGTTTCGGTAGAAAGGCTTGCTGAACACATCCAGCGCTTGGTAGAAGGTTTCTAGCGGCGATGGAAAGCCCCCGCGCAAGGAAACCAGCGCCCAAATGCCGATCAAAAAGCCGATGCCACACAGCGGCGCGATCACTTTGAGCCAGCGCGCTTGGGCCAGTTGGCGCTCACGCTGGCGCTTCAAGGCCAGCGCTTGGGGCGAGGGCGGCAGTTTCATCGCTGCTTCAGGCACTTCAGGGGCAGATTTGGCGGATATTTCCAACTCTGTCCTGGTGTTTGCTTGATCTGACGCTACGGTTTTTGGAGCATCTTGCGGCGCTGCTGGCGAGCCAACAGGCGTGAGCATTTTTGCGGGGGGTGAGGCGCTTGGCTTGGCAGCCAAGGCGTCGAAAGGTCCATGAAAAACGGCGCTGACCATGTGCAGTTCCCCTTAGGCTTTGAGCTTGAAGCCGTCGGCGTACTTGGCGGGGTTGGTCCCGTCCCAAGTTACGCCGTCGATCAGCTTGCTCGTGCGCATCTCGCTCTTGGGCACGCTCACCTTGGCAGCGGTGGCGGCCTGCTTGTAAATGTCAAGCCGGTTCACGGTTTTGGCCA
>JAAFHN010000241.1 GCA_013298415.1 Comamonadaceae bacterium | reverse complement strand
ACACACGCAAGGAGCACACATGCGCTGGACGCTTCGGCGGTTGTTGATTGGGGGCATGCTGTTTTTCACCATCGTGCCCTTGATCGTGGTGGTGGCGTGGTTTGACCGCAGCGCGCGCATCAGCACACACGAGCTGGCAGGCTCGGTGCTCAGCAATGTGGCCGATCGCGTCTTGGCGGAGGCTGAGCAGCAATTGGAGCAGGCCAACGGCGTGATGGAAGGGGTGGCTTCCACATCGGTGTTCAGCAGCCGAGGCGAGGCTGGGCGCGAGCTGATGCAAAGCCCCGAGAAGTTTGAGCGACTTGCTTTCTCGCTCACCCGCCAAGTCGATGACCTGCCCTACCTGTACTTCGGTGGCAACGATGGCCGCTTTCACGGCGTAGAGCGGGTCACAGACGGCATGCGAATTGGCTTGAAAGCTGGCAGCGTGACCGGCCCCAGGCAGTACTACTTGGCCACCTCGCCGATGGCTCGCGACAAGCGCTTAGACGATGAAAAAAGGGCCTATGACCCGCGAACCAGGCCCTGGTACCAAAAGGCGGCTGGCGAACGCGCACGCGTATTCACCGAGGTCTATCCCTCCGCGTCAAAAAAAGCCTTGTTGGTCACGCTCGCTCAGCCGGTGTACGACGAGCAACAGGTGCTCTTGGGCGTATTCGCGCTGGACCTGAGCCTGTCGAAGCTGGCTGAGCAGTTGCAGCGGCAGCGCATTTCGGCGCGCGGTGTGGCCTTTGTGATCGATTCGTCGGGCCAGCTGGTTGCAGCCTCTACAGGCGAATCGATGTTCCGAGAAGATGAAAAGGGCTTGCAGCGCGTAGGCCCCAGTGCGTCTGCCAGCCCCTTGCTGCGCGCGGCTGCGGCACATGTGCTGCGCCGCAGCGAAACGCGGGATGCTGCTGTGCTTGGCACCGATCAAAAGGTGACGCGCGTGAAGAGCTCAAACGAGAGTGCGCCGGATTTCTTGCTCGTGCAGCGTGAGTTTGCCAACACGCTGGGCACCAAATGGAGTTTGGTGATCGCAGCGCCTGAGGTGGATTTCATCGGCGATGCCAACGAGCGCAGGCAGCTCGCGCTTTGGGGCGTGCTTGCCGTGGGCGTGGTGTGTGCTTTGGTGGCGCTGGCCTTTGCCACGCGCTTGTCGCGCCGCTTGAATGAGCTGAGCTTGTCTGCGCTGGCGCTCGGGCGCGGCGAAGTGCCGCCTGCGCCGCAGCCCTCGCGCGTGGCCGAGGTGGGCCAATTGGGCCAGGTGCTGCACGATTCCGCTGAGCAGTTGCGCCGCTACAAAATTCAGGTGCAAGAAGACGAATGGGCGCTCCGAGAAGCGCACAACACCTTGGAGCGGCGCGTGCAAGAGCGCACGGCTGAGCTCGCTGCTTCGCGCGAAGAGGCGCTGGAAGCGGCCCGCGCAAAGGCCGCTTTCTTGGCGACGATGAGCCACGAAATCCGCACACCGCTCAATGGCGTGGTGGGCATGAGCTCTCTGCTGGCAGAAACCCAGCTCGACATTGAGCAGCGCGACTACTTGAGCACCATTCGGCTGAGCAGCGAGCAACTTCTGGGTGTGATCAACGACATTTTGGATTTTTCCAAGATCGAATCTGGCAAGCTGGAGCTGGAGCAAGAGCCGCTTTTGCTGCGCTACGTGGTGGAAGAGGCCTGCGACATTGCAGCGCCCCGGGCGCGGGAAAAGGGCATCGAGTTGCTCGTGGATGTGCCGATTGAGCCGAGCTTTCCGCTGGCCGTGCGTGGCGACCCGACCCGTATTCGCCAAGTGCTGATCAACTTCATCAACAACGCCGTGAAGTTCACCGAAAAGGGTGAAGTGGCTGTGCAACTGAGGCTCTTGCCCCACGCTGATTTTCCGCGCCAAACCAAGCTCGAATTTCGGGTGCGCGATACCGGCATTGGTATTCCAGCGGACCGCATTGGCGCGCTCTTCTCAGCATTCACCCAGGTGGATGCTTCCACCACCCGCAAGTACGGCGGCACGGGCTTGGGGCTTGCGATTTGCCGGCGCTTGGCTGCTGCGATGGGCGGGGAAGTGGGCGTGCAAAGCACACTGGGTGTGGGCTCGGAGTTTTGGTTCACCGTCTCAGTTGCGGTGTGCGACGACTCGGTGGTGGCGGGGCTGCGCAGCCTGCCGCAAGACGCATCGCTGCTCAATGGCCAGACCGTGTTCGTGGTGGACGACAACCCCACCAACTTGCGCATCTTGAGCCGCCAGCTGCACAACTGGGGCATCAACGTCCGCAGCTTCGATACGGTGTCGCTCGCGATGGGGGCACTGCGCTCTGGCCCGCTGCCAGTAGCCGTGGTAACCGACATGCACATGCCGGTGGTGGACGGCATTGAATTCGCGCGCGCGGCCAAGGCGCAGCCGAGTCTGGTGGACTTACCCTTTGTGCTCTTGAGTTCGGGCGTGCTGCCCGTGCAAGACCCGGCTGCGGTGCTGTTTTCAGCCAGGCTGCTCAAGCCCGCGCGCGAAGCGCAGCTCTTTGAGGCCTTGGCCAGGTGCGTAGACCCCGCTCGCGCCCAAGCCCTCCCTGCCCCGGCACCCTTGGAGCGCAAAGGCAAAACGGTGCTGGTGGCTGATGACAACGCGGTGAACCTGAAGGTGGCTGTGAGCATGCTCACCAAGCTGGGCTACGACAGCGCCACCGCATCGGATGGCCGCATCGCGCTCGATCTCACGCTGGCTGCTCACAGCCGCCGCCAAGCCTTCGCGATGATCTTGATGGATCTCAACATGCCCAACATGGATGGCATCGATGCGGCCAAAGAGCTGCTTCGCTCGCTGGGCCGCGCCACGCCCCCCATCGTCGCGCTCACCGCCGCTGCGTCTCCCGAAGACCGCGAGCGCTGTTTTGCTGCGGGGATGAACGACTACCTCACCAAGCCCCTGCAGCTGAATTCCTTGGCGCGGGCGCTGGATCGCTGGATCGAGTCTGAAAACTCGTCTCGTTTTGATCACAGCCTGCCTTCCTCACTCTTTGAAGAGCGGCACAAGGTGAGATTGCAGCGCGAGCGGATCTGGGCCGATGAAACCAGCGAATCGCGCGCGCTGCCGCTCATGGATTTCTCGCGCCTGAACGAATTCCGCGAGTTTGACGATGCCGAGCTCACGCTCACCCGTGGCGTGGCCGATGTGTTTTTGACCGATACGCCCTTGCGTGTGGAAGCGGTGGTGCACGATTTACGCGCAGGCGATTGGTCGGCGCTTGCCAAATCCACGCATGCAGTGAAGGGCGCTGCCAGCAATGTGGGCGCAGAGCGGCTGCGCCATCTGATGGCGGCGTGGGAGCAGGCTGCGCGCGAAGGCCGTGCACCGGCTGACGCAGCGCCTGGTGGAGCCGAGCTGCGCGATGTGTGGGAAAAAACCCAGCAGGCGCTCAGCGCTTGGCTGAGCAGCTGAAGTTGTCTCGGCTGGGCAGAAACGCGAAGGAGCGGTCAGTGCTTGTGCGCACCCGCTCCGGTTGGCGCGGACGCTGAAGCCGCACCAGAAGAGGGCGCAGCTTGAAGGGGCGAGCGCGGGCTCACGGCAAAGCTCACAGTTTGCTCAAAGGCCTTGCCGTCTTTGGCTTTGAACTGCATCACGACGGGAATCGTCGTGTCCTTGGGCAGCGCGGTTTTCAGATCGAGGAGCATCAAGTGCAAGCCGCCGGGCTTCAGCTCCACGGCCTTGCCTGCGGGCAAATCGATGGCGGGGATCGCGCTCATCCGCATCGTGCCGCTGGCATCCACCTTCATTTCATGCACTTCGCTGACGCCCGCCACGGCGGCGCGAATGCCGACCAGCTGCGCATCGTCTTTGGAGGTCAGCGTGGCAAACCCGCCGGTGCCTTTTTGGCCTGGCACCGTGGGTCGCACCCAGGGGTTTTGCACGGTGACGGTTTGAGCCTGAGCGAGAGCGAAGGTGCCCAGCAGAGCGATGCCAGCGAGTTTGGTTTTCATGGGTTGATTTTCTCACCGCAGGCCAAAGCGCAGGTCTTCATGCGTGCCAGCATCCGCCGCAATCTCCGGCAACTGCCGCACTTGCGCGTACAACTCAGTGAAATCCGGCTCGGTCAGGCGCACCAGATCCTTCAAACCGTCGATCACAAAGTAAGTTTGCTGATACGTGTCGATCTTGTAGCGGGTGCGCATGCAGCGCAGCAAATCGAGGCCAATGCGCTGCGGCTCGGGCGATGTGATGCTGTGCACGATTTCGCCGGGGCTGCTCAAAATGCCTGCGCCATACGCCCGCAATCGACCACGCTCTTGCAAGAGACCAAACTCAATCGTGTACCAGTACAAACGGCTCAGCAGCTCGCAGCTTCCCAATGCATCGGCCTTCAGCGCGCCGTGGCCATAGGCTTCCACGTAGTCGGCGATGAAGGGGTTAAAAAGCATCGGCACATGGCCGAAGAGGTCATGAAAAATGTCGGGTTCGACCACATAGTCGAACTCGTCAGGCGTGCGAATCCAATCCGTCACGGGGAACTTGCGCGATGCAAGCAGCTGAAAAAACGGCACCTCGGGGATCAGCCCAGGCACCGCCACCAGCTCCCAGCGCGTGGCTTTGAAAAGCCGCTCATTGATGTCGTCAAAGCGCGGAATCGCGTCTGCCGCGCCGAGCTGCGGCAGTGCAGCGATGAACTCCTCACAAGCCAGTCCTCGCACCAAGCTGGCCTGCCGCTCGTAAAGCCGCCGATACGTGTCGTGATCCGCCGCCGTGTAGTCGCTGCGCTGCTCGCAGGTGTAGTCATCCTGAGCGCGAGCGTAGTCGCCACGCGGTGGGCGATCAGATGCGCCGTAAGTGACTGGGGCGACTGGCATGGTTGGGATCCTTTTTACAGGAGATCAGGAGTTAAGGAAAAACAGCCAAAGAGAGATGTGTGAGACAGCCAAATCAGGGTGAATGAAGAATCAAAACACCGTTTCGGCTGTTCTTCCTGACCTCCTGTGAAATCTGCCTGCCCCTAGTGTCATGTCACGCTTGAAATGTCGGTGTATCGCGCAGCAATCGGTGCGCGGGGCTAGGCGCAAAACGCAGCGCATGCCCACTGCCTGGGCAAGTTTTG
>JAAFHN010000397.1 GCA_013298415.1 Comamonadaceae bacterium | reverse complement strand
GATGAGCACCTCGTGCTCTGCCATGCGAATGCCTGTGGCGGCCAGCTCGGCTGCAAGCACGCTGTTGCAAGTGAGGTAGGCCCGGATCACCGAAATCCAAGCGCTGCGGCCACGCAAGGTGTTCAGTGGAAGAGAAGGCGAGGGCGCAGACATGGCGCACCGATTCTCGTGGGAAAACCGAAAGAAACCTTCGTGCGGATTCAAAATGGTTCGAAATAGAACTACAATGGTTCACATTTGAACTTAAATCGGTGATTCCTGAGATTCCGCCATGAACCTGTACTTCCGTTTGCTGCTCACCTTGCTCCGCGCCTGGCGCCTGCCGCGCATCGAAGCGGGCGATGACTTGTGCCGCGAATTTCGCGTGCTGCCCAACGATTTGGATGTGAACGGCCACATGAACAACGGCCGCTATCACACGGTGATCGATCTGATGATCGTGGAGTACTTCATCCGCACCGGGCTGGCAGGCACCGCGTGGCGCAAAGGCTGGCGGCCCATGTCGGGCGGATCGCTCATCAGCTATCGCCGAGGCCTCAAACCCTTCAAAAAATACACCCTGCGCTTTCGGCTGGACGCCTGCGACGAGCAGTGGAACTACATGCGCTTTGAGTTCGCCGACGGCGAGCGGCTTTGCGCGGCCGGCTACATGAAGGGCGCGGTGGTGGGCAAAAACGGCTTCGTGCCCAATGCCGTTTCTTACGCCGCTGTCGGCAGATCGGCCCCAGACATGCCGATGCCCCAAGCTGTGCTGGATTGGCGAAACGCCGAGACCGCCCTCATGGGTTCAGCTTGGTGAGCGGCGTGCGCGTCCACAGAGTTGCTCACAAAAATATAGCAATTGATGCAATAAACACCTGGACAGAGGGCTGATTTTTCATCAAATCTGGCTGCTAGAGCCTCGCCAGTGGCCAAAATGCTTGCATGTTGAGCGCCTGGATCACCCTCACCGTGCTGCACTGGGCGGTGCTGCTTTCGCCGGGCGTGAACTTCATTTTGGTGTCGCAATTGGCAGCATCGGGTGGGGCGCGTGCAGCCAAGTGGGCGGCAGTGGGCATTTCGCTCACCACGCTGATGTGGGCCTGCATGGCCGCGATGGGGGCACATGCCGTGTTCGCGGCGCATCCCAAGTTGCACTTGGCGGTGCGCTGCCTGGGCGCGGGCTATTTGTTGTACCTGGCGTGGAAGATGTGGCCTCGGGCCATGCCGATGCTGCTACAGCGGCCAATCCTGGGCGCAACCACAGCATCAGGCCGAGATCAGCCCAATCCGGCGAGCGCATTTGCCGCCCTGCGGCTTGGCTTCATCACCAATGTGCTGAACCCCAAAAGCGCGCTTTTCTTCGCGAGCGTCTTCATGGCCGCCTTGCCGGCAAATTCAAGCAAGGCGGTCGTCATCGCCGCCGTCGCCCTCGTCTGGTTCTACTCGCTCGCCTGGCATCTTGGTCTGGCTTTGGTGTTCGCCAAGCCCGCAGTCCAAACCGCCTATCGCAGCAGCGAACGCGTGGTGGCTCGCCTTGCAGCCGCAGCACTTGCCGCGATTGGCTTAAAACAAGTCGCAGGCATCATTTTCAAGTGAAATCGCCGCTCTGTCCATATCTTTAAACCATCTATTGCTACGAAAAACGTAGCGAATACCTTGGTGATGAGCTTGAGGAACGCGAGCTTCATGCTGTGGGCTTACCAGCGACTGCGCTGAAGTTCATGACTGCGTGAGGAGTACATCCGCCCAACTCAGCCCAAATTTGAGCAGGTATTTGCGCAGGCGGTCGCTGTCGTTAGGAGACTCTCTTTGCAGGCGTGATTGGTCAAAGAGGCTGCGGCCTGCATCGGCCAGACTGCGGGCGCGTTGGCAGACCGCGAGCACGGACTGAAGCTGCATTCGATCAAAGCTGTCGAGCGTGTCGAAGCGCGAGCCGAAGTGTTGCGCGAGGTCAAATGCGCCTTCAGGCTGCGGAGCCGACTGTGCCGCCCATAGCCAGCGCAGCCGCGCGATTTCAGCTTCCGCCAGGCCCGTGCTCACCCGAGGCGGTTCTGCCAGCGTGGCAAGGCGCGTCACGCTCGCACTGAGATCGCGAAAATTGCCGCTCCACACCGCCTCGGCACGCTGAGCAAAGTTGGGGGCGGCGTCGCCGCCAACATCTGTATGTCTTGGACTATTGATATGGCAATTATTAATTGAACTTTTTTCTGCCCCGTTGCTCCAAAGTGCATGGAAAAAGAAGACGGCAGAACCCTATCGCCCGAGGCCAAACTTGAGCGGCGCAAGCAAATCATTCGTTTGCACCAACAAGGCTTGTCGCTCGATCAAATCACCCCACTTGTCAGCGCGTCGCGCACCACCGTCTACAACGTCGTCGAGGCTTTCAAGGACGGTGGCAAAGCTGCTCTGAAGCTCGGTACGCCCGGACGCAAGCTCGGTGAGAAGCGCCAACTCACGGCCGAGCAAGAAGTGCACACCCAGCGCTGCATCTGCACCAAACGGCCTGAGCAGATGAAGATGGACTTTGCGCTGTGGAGCCGCCACGCCGTGCGGCTGCTCATCCAGCAAGAGTTCGGCAAACTGCTGCCCATTCGCACCGTGGGCGAGTACTTGAAGCGCTGGGGCTATACGCCGCAGCGCCCCATCAAACGTGCGTATGAACAGCGCCCAGAAGCCGTGAAAGCTTGGCTTGACGATCAATACCCCGAGATTGCCAAAGCGGCCAAGGCGCAGGGAGCGGAGATTCACTGGATTGACGAGACGGCAGTCGTCAACACCGAAGTGCGCGCCAGAGGCTACGCGCCAAAGCAACAAACGCCCGTTGCCTTCACGGTCGGCGGCACACGCCACAAGTTGTCCATGATCTCTGCGGTGACCAATCAGGGCAAGGCGCGCTGGATGATCATTGATGAGTCGTTCAACGCCGACAAGTTGATCGAGTTCTTCCAAGCGCTGATCAAAGACGCCAAGCACAGGGTGTTTGTGATCATGGACAACTTACGGGTGCATCACAGCAAGCCCGTCAAGGTCTGGCTGGCTGAGCACGCGGCGCAAATCCAGGCGTTCTACCTGCCCAGCTACAGCCCCGAGCTCAACCCGGACGAAAGGTTGAATGCGGAGTTGAAACACGCGCTGCGCTCAAGGGTGCAGCACCGCACCAGGGACAAGCTGCGCAAGGCAACCGAGGCTCATATGACCAACGTCGAGCAAAACCCAGAGCGCGTCAAAAGCTACTTCCAAGACCCCTACGTCAAATACGCCGCATGAACGCAGGTTCAATGGAAAATTGCCGGATCAATAGGCCGTTTTTTCAGCCCATCCGTCCCAACGCGCGTGTGCAGGCTGAGATGAGGCGCGCCTTGCGGGCCGCTATGCCGGCAAACCTGGGCGGAAATGCCCTCATGGCTGGACTGCTCAGTTCCCTGGTTGGG
>JAAFHN010000186.1 GCA_013298415.1 Comamonadaceae bacterium | reverse complement strand
GGCCGCCAACAGGGTACGGATTTGCAGATCCCGATCTTTGCGCAGCAGCGAGGCTGAGAAGCTGTGGCTGTGCTTGGCCCAAGCAGTACCGCCGAAGAAAAAGTCTGCGCACAAAGCGGGTGCATCGCGCTCGAGCTCAATGAGTGAGTCGCGCACCAAACCGAAGCGCTCACGCGCATGGGCTTCCGTGCGCCCCGCGCGGCCTCGCTCCATGGCGGCGCGCAGGTGACTCGATGTCTCGTTCCACACCGCTTGGTCGGGCTTGCCTTGCTGGGCGATTGCCCAGGCGCGCTCCAACATGGCTTCGAAGTTGCCAAGCGGCGCGCGCGCCATCGCATCGAATGCGGGTGATTCCCTCAAAGCCTTGGCAAATGAGGCGCGGTCGGGGTGAACCATGGCAATCAGGGCGAATTCGCCGCCTGAGCTGTCGCGGGTTGTCACTTGCTCTCGACGCAGCTCTGCCGGCGAGGGTACCCACACCGCACTGTGAGGCGTAGCGTTTACTTTTTCGGCAAAAGCATGCGACATGCCCATGGCACGGTACGCGTTGTAGCCGGTCTTGATCTCAAAGGCATTGGGTTTGTCTGCATTGCCGCCTGCGCCGCGCACCGCATGGAAACCCAGCTCAGCGCGGGGCGATAAGCTGCGCTCACGCCCAGCAAGGAAGATCAAAGTGCAGGCTGAGACGCAATAGCTGTCAACGTGGGTGCTGATGCCGCGCTCTTTCACCAGTACTGCCATGCGCCGCCCCACCTCGACCCAGCCGCCTCGGGATTCGAGCACCACCCAGCTCACGCCGGGATTGGCCCGCAACGCATCGGCCAAGCGCGTCTCAGAGCCGTCGCCCAGTGAGCCTTGTATGCGGATCAGCTTGGCATCGGCCGAGATTTGCACGGTAGCAGGCGCAATGTCGGAGCGCCCCGTCGCCACAATCCAGCGGTCTTGCAGGGCAGGCACGCTTCGGATGCCCATGCCGATCCAGCCCATCACGCTCAGGCTGAGCCAGATCGCGAAAAGCCAAACGACCCATCGACCCCCGCCGCGAGCAGTGTGGTGCTTGGCGGAGGCCATGCAGCCCACCACCGCCCACACGTTCACAGCTGTGGCCGAAGCAAAAGCCAGTAAGGCGACGATGGCACTCGCCTGCACGCTGATGATCGGCTCAAACCCCACCAAGGCACCGACTGCTGCGCCCACCAGGACTTGTGCAATCAGCAGGTAGTTGATCCAAAACGCGCCAGCCAAGCTGTTGTCGCCGCGCCAGTGCCGCAAGATGCCCCAGCCAAAACCACCGGTTTCGCGCTGCGACGAAGGCGCACCGACTTGGTTTTCAGAGCCGGGCAGCGCGAAAAGCTGAGGCTCGCGCCGGTCTGGCGCGAAGTCGAGCGGCTGGGTGTCTGCAAAGGCAGGGCTGGCCTCTGCGCTCTCCTGAATCGGCTCGGTGGGCTGAAAGTCTGTTGGCGGGCCCCTGCGCTTTTTCTCACCAAGCATCTTGCGGTTTGGGATGTTGTGTTGCGCCTGCGATCTTCGCATGGCTTAGCTGCTCCAAAACCTCGTGGCTACCCCGGTAATGCACGGAGAGCGGTTGGCGCGAAATTTGCTATCCTGAAACCGAGGATTCCATGATGCCAGCCACACTCGACGAAATGCACCAGCAGGGCGGTTCAACCCGCCTGCACTACCAGGCTTATGAGCAATGGCTGAAAGCGCAGCCCGATGCGCAAATGCGCAGCCGCATTGCCGAGGCCGAAATGATCTTTCGGCGCGTGGGCATCACCTTTGCCGTGTACGGTGCCAAAGACGAAGATGGCGCGGGCACCGAGCGGCTGATCCCCTTTGACGTGATTCCGCGCGTGATCCCAGCCAACGAGTGGGCCACGCTTGAAAAGGGCTTGGCCCAGCGCGTGACGGCGCTCAACAAGTTCATCCACGATGTTTATCACGAGCAAAACATCCTGAAAGCGGGCGTGGTGCCGGCCGAGCAGGTGCTCAACAACGCGCAATTTCGCGAAGAGATGGTGGGCGTGAACGTGCCGGGTGGCGTGTATTCGCACATCGCGGGCATCGACATCGTGCGCGCCCCGGATGCCCAAGGCAACCCTGAGTACTACGTGCTCGAAGACAACCTGCGCGTGCCCAGCGGCGTGAGCTACATGCTGGAAAACCGCAAGATGATGATGCGGCTTTTTCCGCAGCTCTTCTCGGGCAACAAAGTGGCACCTGTCGCGCACTACCCAGACATGCTGCTGGAAACCCTGCGCGCGGTGGCCCCAGGCACCACGGCGAACCCGACCGTGGTGGTGCTCACGCCTGGCATGTACAACAGCGCCTACTTCGAGCATGCGTTTTTGGCGCAGCAAATGGGCATTGAGCTGGTAGAGGGCCAAGACCTTTTTGTGCGCGATGATTTTGTGTACATGCGCACCACACGTGGGCCCAAGCGGGTGGATGTGATCTACCGCCGCGTCGACGACGACTTTTTGGACCCCGACGTATTCCGCCCCGGCAGCACGCTCGGCTGCGCGGGCTTGCTGCGCGCCTACAAAGCAGGGCACGTGACGCTGTGCAACGCCATTGGCACAGGCGTGGCCGACGACAAATCGATTTACCCCTACGTGCCCGACATGGTGAAGTTCTATTTGGGCGAAGAAGCGATTTTGAAGAACGTGCCCACTTGGATGTGCCGCAAGCCCGATGAACTGAGCCATGTCGTTGCCAACCTGAAAGACTTGGTGGTGAAAGAAGTTCACGGCGCAGGTGGCTACGGCATGCTTGTAGGGCCCGCATCCACTGCGGCTGAGATCGAGGAATTCAAGACTGCACTGCTTGCCAACCCGAGCAACTACATCGCGCAGCCCACGCTCAGCTTGTCGACCTGTCCCACTTATGTGGAAAGCGGCATCGCGCCGCGCCACATCGATCTGCGGCCCTTTGTGCTGAGCGGCAAGCAGGTGCAAATGTGCCCTGGCGGCTTGACCCGCGTGGCCTTGAAAGAGGGCTCGCTGGTGGTGAACAGCAGCCAAGGCGGCGGCACAAAAGACACTTGGATTTTGGAGGCATAGAACACCATGTTGTCACGCACCGCAGACCATCTTTTTTGGCTCTCTCGCTACACGGAAAGGGCTGAGAACACCGCCCGCATGCTCGATGTGAATTACCAGACTTCGCTGTTGCCGCAGTCGGCAGGCGTTGCCGAAGCAGGCTGGCGCGGCGTGCTCTCGATCAGCGAGCTCACGTTTTCCTACGAGGCCAAGTACAAATCCATCAACGGCAAAGACGTGATGGACTTCATGGTGAAGGATGAATCCAACGCATCCAGCATCGTGAGCTGCATCAAGGCCGCGCGCGAAAACGCCCGCGCTGTGCGCGGCACGCTCACCACCGAAGTGTGGGAAACCCAAAACCAAACTTGGCTGGAACTGAAGCGCATGCTCGCCGCAGGCGAATTTGAACGCGACCCAGGCCAGTTTTTTGAATGGGTGAAGTTTCGCTCGCACTTGAGCCGTGGCGTCACAGTGGGCACCATGCTGCAAGACGAGAGCTTGCATTTCATGCGGCTCGGCACCTTCCTAGAGCGCTCAGACAATACCGCCCGCTTGGTGGACACCAAATTTCACGCCCTGCAAAGCGATTTTTACGGCACGGCCAGCGAGCAAGATCAGGAGTACGATTTCTACCACTGGAGCGCGATTTTGCGCAGCGTCTCGGGCTTTGAGATTTACCGCAAGGTGTACCGAGATGTGATCAAGCCCGAGCGGGTGGCCGAACTTTTGCTGCTGCGCCAAGACATGCCCCGCAGCTTGCACGCGAGCATGAGCGAGGTGGTCAACAACCTCGCACTTGTTGCCAACGACCAATCGATTGAGACCCAAAGACGCGCTGGCAAGCTGCTCTCAGAGCTGCGCTACGCCCGCATTGACGAGATTTTGGCAACCGGTTTGCACGCTTTCCTAACCCAGTTCCTAGACCGTGTGAACGAACTCGGTGGCGGTATCAGCCGAGACTTTTTGGTGCCTGCGGCTTGAGTGAATTGAGCGCTGGTTTGATGCGGAAGCATCACGGCTTCGGCTTGGCCACAATGGCCCAGGCAACCAAACCAATGCACATCGCCAGTGCTGCCAATTTTGTGGCCGCGAAGACGGCCATCGTCAGGCCCGCGAACTGTACGAGGGTAGGCAAGTAGTCCTGCGCCCAAGCGGTCAGCACAAACGCGGTGCATAGGTTTTCCAAACCGTCGGCAACGACCACCCACATCGGCATTTGACCGAGAAAATTCAGTGCGTGGGTTGACCGTGTAGGTGACAACCCGCTGCGCGCGCCTGCCAGCCTAGAAAATGCCCAAGCACTCAGGTAGCTGAGCACCACGCCATAGGCCAGGATCAGCAAGAAATCCCATGCGAGCGCACCCATACCGTTGACCTGCTGCTTGGCGGGTTCGAGCGTCGCCGACCAAAAGGCCGTCAACTGGAAGTTCAGGAAAGCAAGGTTCGCCGCGTACACCGCATCCAGTTTTGCAGGCAAACGGAGCAACGCGGCCTCCAACCATTCATGCCCCGTGCGCGACATCAGCGCCGCAGATCCTTTGAGCAGCACGGCCCCGTGGAGTAGGTAGAAAAAGCCTGCGAGAACGCAGGAGACCCAAAAGAGAGCACCAAAATGAAACGTTTGCAGCTTTGTTCCGTCCGGTGCGCTGGGTACAACATTGCCTGCGGTGTGTTCGTTTTTTGGATGCTTGGGGTCAAGCGCCGAGAGCTTGGTGAGCGGGTTGTGGTGAGGATTCCTGATCCTCATGCCTGTCAGCGCCCACAGCGGTGTTTTCGCCAGCTCGCTGTGTATCTCGGCTCTCGCGTTCGCTGTGCGCTTGCTCTCGGGCGGCGCGGCCAAACGCAGCTGCCTGCCCCCGAGCGCTTTTTGGTCGGCAGCTTCACCGATCAGCCATTCAAATGCGGTTTCGGCGAGTGCTGCCTCAGAGACCAAGTAGCCGCCACCCACATCGCAGTGCGAGCCTGAAAACCACTGCTGCTTCAGGCTCTGCCCAGCGGCCTCGTACTTGGATGCGTCGGGATGCACCGCGTACATGCGAGGCAAAAACTGCGTTCGGTACTCATCGAGGGCCAGCGCGTGGCGAACATGAACCTGAGCTTTACCCAAGATGGTGGGAGATCCGCTGATCTTGCGGCCCAGGCCGGGCAAACCCACCGATTCCACCGTGTCCCAAACGCCGCTGAACCAAATGGGAATACCGGTGGGATCGGCTTGGTTTGGACCATCGCGCCTCGCGCACAGGCCCCTGATCTGGTTCAAGGTTGCTCTGTACTCGCGCTCATTTTTACTCCCGCGTTGAACGCCATCTGAAAAGTACAGATGCAAGAGCGTGTCGATCATTCCCGCGTGCTCGGGGCGCAGCAAGCCAAAGCGCGCCACCATCCCGCCCACGCTGCGAGCAGTGAACGCTCCACGCGAAAAGCCGAACAGAAAAATGTCGTCACCTGGCTCGTAGTTGTGGACGAGGAACAAGTAGCCCTGCGCGATGTTGTCGTAAATGCCTCCGCCCAGAGCCAAGCCCTTCAGTCGGTCGAATCTGGCTTTAGTTTTGTCCCAAAAATCCACGCCAGGCGCTCTGCCTGCATTGCCCACACCTGGGTCGTAGTAAGTGAGTTGCTTGTTTTTGCCAGGCTCCAGCAACTCCAGTAGGCGCACGACATGGGTGTCCCGCACCCCCCCGGTCAGGCTGTTGTTCGTGCCATCAAAGCACAGGATGAGCTGACGCGGGTTTTGCATGAATGGATGCTATGGCGAGTGCGCCTGCTTTACGTCATCAAAAATGTGGAGACGGTTGTCGAACCGGCCTAGCCTGCGCAGCTATCCTGCCATGGCCGCCCGAATCCACTCCACGCGCCTGCGGTTCACGTTGAAATCTTTGCGACCCAGGCGGCTTGCACTGCGCACAT
>JAAFHN010000093.1 GCA_013298415.1 Comamonadaceae bacterium | reverse complement strand
CCAGCATCAGCAAAGCCACAAATTGGCCCACGGCGTCGGTTTGGCGAATCGTTTCAATCAATCCGAGCATGGATCAAGGCCTGTGGTGAATGGGGATGCCGGGGAGCCGGGGGATGCGAAAAGAGCTCGCAGCTTACACGCTGAGCGCGTTCAGGCCGAGCACATCGAACATGTCGTACAGATTAGCGGGTTTGCCTTGCAAAAAGCGAGCGGCGCGGATGCTGCCCTGGGCATAGCCATTGCGGCTGCTGGATTTGTGGCTGATTTCCACGCGCTCGCCTTCGCCCAAAAAGAGGACCGTGTGATCGCCCACCACATCGCCGCCGCGCACGGTGGCAAAGCCAATGGTGCCGCCTTCGCGCTCGCCAGTGTGGCCTTCGCGGGCGTACACGGCGCAGTCGGCCAGCGTTTTGCCCTGGGCCTGGGCAATCACCTCGCCCATCTTGATGGCCGTGCCGGATGGGGCATCCACCTTGTGGCGGTGGTGCGCTTCCACAATTTCCACGTCGTAGCCCGTTTGCAAGGCTTTTGCGGCAAGTTCAAGCAGTTTGAGGGTGACATTCACGCCCACGCCCATGTTGGGTGCGAACACGATGGGGATGCGTTTGGCCGTCTCGGCAATCTCCGCCTTGCCAGCCTCGGAAAAGCCGGTGGTGCCAATCACCATCGCCACACCCGCTTGCGCGCAGGCCCTCAAATGCGCCAGCGTGGCTTCGGGGCGGGTGAAATCGATCAGCACATCTGCTTTCGCGAGCGCGGCAGCCAGCTCTGAGCCGATCACCACGCCGTTTGCGACCACCTGGCCGATGGCGGGGCTGTCGGTCCGATCCAGCGCGGCAGCCAGCTGGCAATCTGGCGCACCAGCCACTGCGGCGATCAGCATTTGCCCCATGCGGCCGGATGCGCCGCAAACCGCAACCTGGATCATTTTGGCGTTTCAGCAGAAAGCGCGGCTTCCAGCGGCGGGTAGTCGGTGCGGATTGGGCCACTGGCGGCTGCTGAAGCTGTGGGTGCGCGCTGAGCGTTGTTGGCCGCAAAGGCGCGCAGCTTTTCTTCGCTGGCTTTTAACTCCGGCACTTTGGCAATTTCGCGCTTGGACACCAAAGTGGCCACAAACTCGTTTTCGCCTGGCATCGCGTCGCCGCCGAAAGTCTCCAGCGTGTCGCCCTTGAAGCTGAGCGCATAGCGCCGCTCTTGCGCAGGTACGCCCTGGCGCTCGATGGTGAACACGTAATCCCAGCGGTCGGCATGAAACGCGCTGGTGACGAGTGGCGAGCCCAGCAAGCCGCGCACTTGCTCTTTGCTCAGGCCTTTTTGCAGCAGGGCCACTTGCTCTTTGGTGAGCACATTGCCTTGGATGATCTCGATTTTGTAGGGCGTCACGAGCGAGCCCACGCTGTTGATCGCGTTGCCCACGCCCGAGCCCACTTGGCCCACGGTGGAGCAGGCGGCCAAGGAACCCATCGCGATTGCTGCCAGCGCCACGCGCAGGCTTTTCACAGAATGCATCACACACTTTCATCCCGCAGCGGAGCCACGGATAATCGAACCTGAGATTTTACCGAGCCGCCCATGCCCAACACCGTAGCCGCCACCCCAGGCGATTTGAAGCAATCGGGCTTGAAAGCCACACTGCCGCGCCTGAAGGTGCTGGAGGTGTTTCACAAAAGCAGCCAGCGCCACATGAGCGCGGAAGACGTGGTGAAAGCCCTGTGGGACGAAGACACCGACATTGGCCTGGCCACCGTCTACCGCGTGCTCATGCAGTTTGAGCAAGCCGGCATTTTGACGCGCAGCCAGTTTGACAATGAAAAAGCGGTTTACGAGCTCAACGAAGGCAGCCACCACGACCACTTGGTCTGTATGGATTGCGGCCGCGTAGAAGAGTTCTACGATCCCGAAATCGAGCGCCGCCAAGCCGCCATCGCCGCCGAAAAAGGCTTCACCCTGACCGAACACGCCTTGAGCCTTTACGGCCACTGCACCAAAACCGATTGCCCGCATCGGCCGAAGCCAAGGCGCTGAGCGCAGGGCTGCCTTCAGGCGGCGCGGACCAGGTCAGCGGCTTTCTCTGCAATCATGATCGTAGGCGCATTGGTGTTGCCACCCACGATGCGGGGCATGATGCTGGCGTCCACCACGCGCAGGTTTTGCAGGCCGTGAACGCGCAAGTTCGCGTCCACCACCGCGCCTTGGGCTGGGTCTGCGCCCATCATGCAGCTGCCCACTGGGTGGTAGATGGTGTCGCTGTTATTGCGCAGGTAGGCTTCGATTTGCGCATCGCTTTCACAGCGGGCGGAGCTGTCTAGCTCATAGCCGCCGAGGGCTTTGAGCGCGGGCTGGCGAAGCAAGCTGCGCATCGCGCGAAAGCCGCCGATCATGGCTTTCAGGTCGTCGCCAGCCGGGTCCGTGAAAAAGCCGATGTCAATGGCGGGCGCGGCTTTGGGGTCAAGCGATGCCAGGCGCAGGCTGCCCCGGCTCTTGGGCCGCAGCAAGCAGGTGTGGCATGAAAAACCGTGGCCCCACACGGTATCGCGCCCGTGGTTCACGAGCTTGCCGATCACGAAGTGAAATTGCAAATCGGGCCGATCCAGCTCTGGCCTGCTTTTGATGAAGCCGCCGCTTTCCGCAAAGTTGGTGGTCAGCATGCCGCTTCGGCTGTTGCGCCATTCCTGAACGCCACGCCAGACGTTGCGCAGGCCCGTGAAGCTGAGCCCAAAGCTTTGGGTGAGCTTGGGCGCGTCGTACACGTGGATCACGTCCACATGGTCTTGCAGGTTGCCACCCACGCCGGGCAAGGCGTGCTGCACCGCAATGCCGTGCGGCTGCAAGGCATCTGGTGCACCGATGCCGGAGAGTTGTAGCAACTGCGGCGAGCCAAAGGCACCTGCGCTCAAAAGCACTTCTTTGGTGGCTGTGGCGGTAAAGCGTGAGCGGCCTTGCAGGAACTCCACGCCCACCGCGCGCTGACCCTCCATCACCACGCGGGCAGCGGTGGTGCCCGTCAAGATGCGCAGATTGCGGCGTGCGCGCACTTCTGCGCTGAGATATGCCTTGGCTGCGCTGCAGCGCTCACCGTTTTTGTGCGTCACTTGGAAGCGGCCCACACCTTCTTGGTTTGCGCCATTGAAGTCGTCGTTGCGCGGGTATCCTGCCTGCACACCCGCTTGCACAAAGGCTGCGGCCAACGGATTGGGGCTGCGCACATCCATCACATTCAGCGGCCCGTTTTGCCCGTGAAGCGCGGCATCCAGGCCCAGCCGCTCGTTGTGCTCAGCGCGTTTGAAATAGGGCAACACATCGGCGAACGACCACCCCGGATTGCCGAGTGCCGCCCACTCGTCGTAGTCGGCTTGATGGCCACGGATGTAAATCATCGCGTTGATGGAGCTCGATCCGCCCAGCACCTTGCCCCGCGGCTGGTAGCCCTTACGCCCGTTCAGCGCGGGTTGCGGCAGCGTGTCATAGGCGTAGTTCACATTGGGAACGCCCGGCCCGCCCTTGGCCAGCAGCGCCAAGCCCGCAGGGCAGTGGATCAAGACCGAATCGTCGTTGCCACCTGCCTCAAGCAGCAACACCCGTGTGTTCAAGTCTTCCGTCAAGCGCGCCGCCAACACGCAGCCCGCCGACCCCGCGCCCACGACCACATAGTCCGCTGCCAAATCACTCATCTTGTCTCCTTCATTCGCTCCAATCGTAAGTCGTTTGTTTTTTCAACACAGAGTATCTACAATGTAGAAACAAAATCCTGAGTCCACAGAAAGAGCAGCACATGGAAGCCGTGATCCGAAAATGGGGCAACAGCCCAGCCTTGAGGCTGCCGTCTGCGTGGCTGAAAGAAGCGGGCTACCAACTGGAGCAAAAGGTGGAGCTGGCCCTGGATCGTGGCCGCATCGTGATTCAGCCGTCAGCCAAAGTAGCCTACGACTTGGAAACGCTGGTGAGCGGCATCCATCCCGACAACTCCCATGCAGAGGTGAGCACCGGCAAGCCTCAAGGCAAAGAGACGCTCTGATGCCGCGAAGCACGCTCCCTTACGTGCCCGATGTTGGCGATGTGACCTGGTTGGAATTCGACCCACAAGCGGGTCACGAGCAGGCAGGGCATCGGCCTGCGCTGGTCGTCAGCCCTGCGAGTTACAACCAAAAGTCTGGGCTGATGGTGTGTTGCCCGCTCAGCACCAAGATCAAAGGCCACCCATTTGAAGTGCTCTGCCGCTTGGATGGCGTGGACTGCGCTGTGCTGTCCGACCAAGTGAAGTCACTTGACTGGAAGGTGCGAGGTGCCAAGCGCAAGGCGAGCGTCCCGCCCGACGTGCTGGTGCACGTGCGCGCGAAGATCAAGGCGCTTTTGCAGATCGCGTAACAAACCCTCAAGCGCAGCTCATTCCATTTCCAAATCATTGCTGTCTAGGCGCGGAGCCGCAGGCAGTGCTGAGGCACGACAAGGCGACGCAACAACGACAGGAATGATTTAGAAATGGAATTAGACCAATCACTGACCAGAGGAGACGAGCATGCACCACTGCCCTCACTGCGGACACCACTCGCCATCTTCGCCTGAGAGCTTTGTGGGCGCGTTCATCGGCTTCACGCGCTGCCCGGCTTGCGGGCAAATGATGCGCACCACCGGGCACTCGCCGGAAAACAAGGTTTGGGCGTTGATCTTTGTTGGCGCAACGCTGGCACCTTCCGCCGCAGCGCTCGTGGCAGGGCTGTCGTTGTTGGCGGTGTTTTGGGTCACTTTCAGCGGCTTCTGGTTGGCGCTTTTGGCCGCACGGCTGGGGGAGGCATGGTTTGCCGTGCCCCTTCCGAAAATGCGAATTGCCAGTGCGCTCCAAGCTGCGCTGGTGCTGGCATTCATCGCGCTCGCCCTCGCTGCGCTTATCCAGTCGCCTACCCCTGGCTGAGTTGTTCGTGCCTGCCGAAGAGGGCTAAAACCGCGAGCTGTACGTCAGCCGCACGATGGGTTTGGTGGGGGTGACGGTGGTGGCGGCGCTGCTGCCGAAGCTGGGGTCGAAGACGTTGGTGATGTTGATGCTGTCTTGGTGCAACACATTGGCCCAAGCGATGCGGGCGGTGGTGGTGCGGTCAAAGCGCATCTGGGCATAGAAGTCCAGGCCACGCCTCACACTGGAGTACACGGTTTGGTTGTTCGCGGTGCGCACTTCGCCGCCGGTGGTCACGTTCAGGTTGCCGCCAATTTGCAGTGGCATGCCGGGGATGGTGTAGTCCGCACCCAAATTCATCAGGGCTGGGGCTTGTTGCTCCAAGCGGTTGTTGGGGCCGGGGATGTTGTTGACCTTGGAGTTGTACACACTCAAATTGGTACGCACATCCAGCTTGGGCCATTCTTTGTCGAATTGCTGCAAGTTGAATTTCCACTCGGTCTCGATGCCCACCGTGCGGGCTTTGCCGTTGTTGATCGGCTGGCGCAGCCAGCGGCCATCGGGTTGCAGCGAAACGAAGTTGCGGAATACATCATCGATGTCGCGCACGAACAGATTGGCAGACACGATGCCGCCGCCCGCTGGGTAGTGCTCATAGCCCATATCCAGGCCCCAGGCGAGCTCGGGTTTCAAGTTCGGGTTGCCTTGCTGATCGGCTGAAGTGGCTGAGTTGTTGGTAGACACGAACTTACGTGGGCTCAGCTGGAACTGGTTGGGTGCGCGGTAGGTGCGCGAGAGCGCCACTCGGATTTGGTCCCTGCCTTTGTCGCCGAGCTTGTAGAGCGATTGCAGGCTTGGGCTCAGCACGTGCGATGCGTTGCGATAGCTGGGATTGAGCGCCGGATTGCCATTGGTGAGCGTTTCGATCACGACAGATTCCCAGCGCGCGCCGCTGTAGAGCGACCAGGCCTTGTTGATCTTCCACTCGTCTTGCGCGTATGCGGCCAACTGGCGGATACGGGCGCTGTAGTCTTCATCCAAGTTGGTGGCGGGGGCCAGCGGGCTGAAGCTGGTTTCCTTTCGGCTGCGTGTTTCGGCTTGGCGCTGCAAGCCGACTTCCCAACCTGCGGACAGATCGTGAGCCTCTACGGTTGGAATGGTGACTTTGCCCCGGCTGGTCAAGCCGCTGGACTTCACATCGATGTCGTACTGGCGGGTGAGCAAAGTCGTTCTGGCAGGGTCAAAGCCTGCGGTGAAGAAATTGCCTCGGAAGTGGTTGTCGTTCACACCAAAATTGGCTTCGAGCTTGCCGCCATCGCCAAAAGGGCGGTTGTATTGCAGGTTCAGGCGCATCGCATCGAAGCCGAAGTTGCTGCTCGAATCAGCGCTGGCGAAGGTGGGCGGAATGCCGAGCTTGCTCGATGCCCGCTCCAAATTGGTTTGCAGATTGCGCTGGCTGAAGAGGAAAGGCTCGACCGCCAGGAATTCCCCACGGCCCATGTTCCACTGAAAGCGAGGAGCGATATTGAGCAGGTCTTGGTGCTCAAAGTTTTGGCGGAAGGTGCTGCGCGACAGCGTGGTAGCACCTTGCGTGTTCACGCCCTGCTCGTTGGTGGTCACCGGGCGATAAAAGCGGTTGCCCGTGATTTGCGCATTGATCGAGTAGCTCACGCTGGCCCAAATGCCGGTGGTGGCAATTTGTGGACTTGAAAGGCGCAGGCCGATTTGTGGCGAAAAGCGGCCTGCTTCCAGTGCGCCGCCCACCGTGTACTCGCGCACATCGCGGGAAACCGGCCCGCGCGTGACGATGTTGATGGCACCTGCCACGGCTTGCGAGCTCTGCTCTGCTGTTGCCGCGCGAAACACCTCCACGCGCTCCACCACTTCAGGTGACAGAGAGTCGAGGTCAAAACCGCGCGGCAGCGGCTCGCCGTTGAGCATGATGCGAGTCATGCCACCGCCCAAGCCGCGCATCTGAATTTGTCCACCACGCCCGGGGGGGCCACCGATGCTCACGCCCGGCACGCGCTTCAAGGCCTCGCTGATGGAAGTATCGCCCTGCTTCAACAGCTCTTCGCGGTTGACCACGATGCGGGTAGCGGTGGATTGCCGCCGCTCGCTCTCGGAATTTGCCCCGCGCACGTCGATGCGCTGCTGCTGTTGCACCGGGGCCGAGGCGCTCGCCGCCGGCTGCGCGGCGGTGGGGGTGCCAGCCGGGGGCGTTGAGGTTTGCGCGAAGCTGAGCGTGCCGATCAGCGCGGCTGCTGCTGCCAGTGTTGTTCGCAGGGCGATGGGTGCCGCGTGGTGGAAGTTGGAGTGCATGAATAACCTGGTTGCTGCGAACAAAGAAAGTTCCGGCCCGCTTGGGTAAATCTGGGTGAATTCGGCTGAATTTGGGTGATGCCGCGCCGCTTATGCAGATTGTGCTGCGGTAGCCGCCGGGATTGCTGAAGTGGCCGCGATTGGGTCGGGCAATGGCTGCGCCTGGGCTTTGGCCTCGGCTTTCGCCAGCTTGCGCGCTTTTGCACCCTTGCGATCCATCCAGGTGTAGAGCACGGGCACCACGATCAAAGTAAGCAGTGTTGACGAGATCACGCCGCCGATGATCGCGCGGCCCATCGGGCTTTGTTGCTCGGAGCCTTCGCCCAGGCCGAGCGCCAGCGGCAACATGCCCAAAATCATCGCGGCGGTGGTCATCAAAATCGGGCGCAGGCGCACGCGGCCCGCCTCCAAGAGGGCGGCCACTTGGTCCATGCCTTGCTCGCGCTGGGCGCGGTTGGCAAAGTCCACCAGCAAAATCGCGTTTTTGGTCACCAAGCCCATCAGCATGATGATGCCGATCATCGAGAAGATGTTGAGCGTGCTGCCCGTGATGAGGAGCGCCAGCATCACGCCGATGAGTGAGAGCGGCAAGCTTGCCATGATGGCAATCGGCTGCAAGAAGCTGCCGAATTGGCTGCCCAAGATGAAATACAAAAAGATCACGGCCAAGCCGAGCGCGGCCACGGCAGCTGAGAAGGACTCATCCAGCTCGCGCTGCTGGCCACCCACATCGAAGCGCATGCCGAGCGGCAGCGTGGGCTCCAGCTCCTTCACAGCTTTTTTGACTGCATCGCCCACCTCTCCGGCAGGCCTGTCTTTCACGCCCGCATAGAGGGCCACGCGGCGCTGCAAGTCTTGGCGTTTGATCACTTCGGGGCTGTCGATGCGCGTGACGGTGGCGACTTGGCTGAGCGGCACCACCATCGGGCTGCCGTCTGCTCGGGTGCGGCCTGCGGTCACGTTGATGGCATTCAAATCGGCCTCGCCTGTGCGTTGTTCGCGCGGCAGCCGCACCACCAAGTTGTAGTTTTCACCATCGGGCGCGCTCCAAATGCCGGCCTCTTCGCCGCTCACCATCGTGCGCAGCACGCTGGCCAGCTGTGAGTGCGTGATGCCGAGCGCGGCAGCCTCAGGCTTCAATCGCACCGAGATCGCGGGCGTGCCCGGTTTGGTGGACAGCTCCAAATCGGTGATGCCGGGGATCTTGAGCAC
>JAAFHN010000384.1 GCA_013298415.1 Comamonadaceae bacterium | reverse complement strand
ATGCGAGTGAACGCGCGGTGGAGCTTGCGGAAGCGCTGTCGGATCAATTTCGACGTTTGACCGGGCACGCAGGGCGAGTGCTCTTCACCACAGGCGGCTCAGATGCCGTGGAAGTGGCCATCAAGCTCGCCCGGGCAGCCACAGGGCGGTTCAAAACCCTGAGCTTTTGGGACTCGTTTCATGGCGCGGGCTTTGGGGCCAGCAGCGTGGGGGGCGAATCGCTCTTTCGCGGTGGGCGCGTGGGCCCGCTTGTCTCAGGCACCGAGCACGTGGCACCCTTTGGCTGCTACCGATGCGCCTATGGCCACCCGGTAGATGCGGAAGGCCAGCCCAACTTGGCCAACTGCCGCTTAGCCTGCGCAGCGATGGTGCGCTATGTGCTGGAACGCGAGGGCGATGTCGCTGCCGTGGTGGCCGAGCCTGCCCGCGCCGTGCCCTATGTACCGCCGCCGGGCTACTGGCAGGCGGTGCGCGAAGCCTGCCACGCGCACGGCACGCTGCTGATCTTCGATGAGATTCCCACAGGCCTAGGCAAAACAGGGCGCTTTTTCGCGGCTGAGCACGATGGTGCTGCACCCGACATCGTGGTGCTCGGAAAAGCGCTGGGCGGCGGCGTGCTGCCCATTGCCGCCTGCGTTGCTCGGGCTGACTTGAACGTGGCGGGCGACTACGCCTACGGCCACTACACCCATGAGAAAAATCCAGTGACTGCCGCCGCCGCGCTGGCCACTCTGCAAGTGATTGAACGCGAAGGCCTGATGGAAAACGCTGCCCGAGTGGGAGTGCATGCGCTGGATCGCTTGCACGAGATGAAGCGCAGGCATCCGATCATTGGCGATGTGCGTGGCAGGGGCTTGCTGCTGGGTATCGAGCTGGTGGCCGATCGCACAAGCCGCCAGCCAGCGAAAGCCGCAGCCGAGGCCGTGCTCTACGCTTGCATGTCGCGCGGCTTGAGCTTCAAAACCACGATGGGCAATGTGCTCACCCTCACCCCGCCGCTCATCACAACCGTGCCGCAAATGGATGCCGCCCTTGACATCATTGAAGCCGCGCTCGTGGAATCACAATGACCCCAACCAACTCCCCCTCCCATTCAAAAGCTGCACCATGACACTGCACGGATTTTCATTTCCCACCACCATCCGCTTTGGCGCTGGCGCCCGAAAAGAGGTGGCCAAGCACCTGCTGGATGCCGGATGCAAACGCCCCTTGATCGTCACAGATCGCACGCTCGGCGCGCTGCCCGTGCTTGCAGAGTTTCGCGCTGGGCTCTCTGGCCTTCAAGTTGCTGTGTTTGACGGCGTGGTTGGCAACCCCACTTGCAGCCAAGTGATGGCAGGCGCTGCGGCGTTTAAGGCGCATGGCGCAGACAGCATCATCGGCTTTGGCGGTGGCGCGGCGCTTGACGTGGCCAAAGTGGTGGGCGTGGCCGCCACGCATGAGGGCAACATCTTGGAATACGTTTGGGATCACCCCCAGGTGCGCCCCATCTCTGCGGCGCTGCCGTATTTTGTGGCCTTGCCCACAACCTCGGGCACTGGTTCCGAGGTGGGTCGATCCTCTGTGGTGAGTGAAGACGACACCCATGTGAAGCGCACCGTGTTCAGCCCCAAGATTTTGGCGAAAGCGGTGTTTGCCGATCCTGAGCTGAGCCTGGGCTTGCCCGCGCACGTGACTGCCGCAACGGGGATGGACGCACTCACGCACAACGTGGAGAGCTATCTGTCTCCGGCCTACCACCCCTTGTGTGACGGCATTGCGCTTGAGGGCACGCGCATCGCTGCGGCGGCCTTGGAAGCGGCCGTGCGCGATGGCGGCAATTTGCAGGCCCGAAGCGACATGATGATGAGCTCGATGATGGGCGCCATTGCATTCCAAAAAGACTTAGGCGCGGTGCATTCCTGCGCGCATGCGCTCGGCGCGGTCTGCGACATGCACCATGGCCTCGCCAACGCGCTGATGATCGACACCGTGATGGCCTGGAACCACGATGCAGTTCCTGCCAAATTCGATGAGTTAGCCCACGTCTGCAAAGTCTCCGGCGGCGGCGCTGCCTTTGTGCCCTGGCTGCGCGATCTCAAGGGGCGCATCGGCATTTCTGGCGGGCTTGCTGCGCGCGGCGTGAAGCTCGAGCATCTGGCCCGACTCGTAGAAATCGCGACAGCCGACATTTGCCATCAAACCAACCCACGCCCATGCACCGCCGCTGATTTTGAGCGGCTCTTTTTGGCGGCGATGTAAGGCCACACCCATGAGCAATCTGAATGTTTACAACCCAGCGAATGGTGAGTTGACCGCCAGCCTGCCTGCGGATACCGCCGAAAGCGTGGCGCAGCGCACCGCCCAGGCCCGCGCCGCGCAGCCTGCGTGGGCCGCTCGACCGCTTGCTGAGCGCAGCGCCTGCGTGCAGGCATTTCGAGCCGGGGTATTGCGTGAATTGGAGCCGCTTGCGCAAACCATGACGCAAGAGACCGGCAAGCCGATTCGGATGTCGCGCAACGAGCTCAACGGCCTGCTGGGCCGCATCGATTTCTTCTTGGCTGAAGTGCAGCCCGTGCTTGCCACGCAAACCGTGTTCAGCGACGCGGGCATGACCGAGCAAATCGAACACACGCCGCTCGGCGTGGTGGCCAACATTTCTGCCTGGAACTACCCCTGGTTTGTGGGTTGCAACGTGATCTTGCCTGCGCTGCTCACCGGCAACGCCGTGCTCTACAAACCCAGCGAATACGCCGCGCAAACTGGCCTTGCGATCGCGCGCCTGCTGCATGAAGCTGGCGTGCCCAAAGCGGTGATGAGCTGTTTTACGGGGGGTGCTGAGGTGGGCAGCGCCTTGCTGGCGCAGCCCGTGGATGGTGTGTTCTTCACCGGTTCTGTCGCCACAGGTAGGCGCATTGCCGAGGCGGTGAGTGGCCGTTTCATCAAGCTGCAATTGGAACTCGGCGGCAAAGATCCCACCTACGTTTGCGACGACGCAGACCCCAAAGCCGCCGCCGAATCCTTGGCCGATGGCGCGATGTACAACACGGGACAAAGCTGCTGCTCGGTGGAGCGCATCTACGTTCACGAAAAGATTCACGATGCGTTTTTGGCGCACTTTGTGGAAACCGTGCGCGGCTACCGCATGGGAGACCCAGCAAGCGAAGAAACCTACATCGGCGCGATCACGCGGGCTCCTCAGCTGGATACGTTGGAAGCCCAGGTGAGCGATGCGGTCGCCAAGGGCGCGCAACTGCACTGCGGCGGCAAGCGAGGCGCTGGCCCCGGCAATTGGTTTGAGGCCACGGTGCTCAGCCAGGTGAACCACGACATGTGCGTGATGTGCGAGGAGAGCTTTGGCCCAATCATCGGCATCCAAAAGGTGAGCGGCGACGACGAAGCACTGCGGCTGATGAACGACACCAGCTATGGCCTCACCGCAGGCATGTACACGCCGGATGAGGCGCGCGCCCGCCGCCTGCTGGCGCAAGTGAACGCTGGCAGCGTGTACTGGAACTGCTGCGACCGCGTGAGCCCGCGCCTGCCG
>JAAFHN010000055.1 GCA_013298415.1 Comamonadaceae bacterium | reverse complement strand
ACCGATTCACTCAAGATGGCCAAGCAGCTTTGGCCCGGCAAGCGCAATGGCCTCGATGCGCTGTGCGATCGCCTGGGTGTTGACAACTCAAGCCGAACCTTCCACGGCGCCTTGCTGGATGCACAGTTGCTTGCCGACGTGTACATCGGCATGACGCGCGGCCAAGACGCACTGGCCATCGACAGCGCTGAATCGCAGTCCGACCACCAACTCCAGCCGCTCGCCGATCTCGGTGCGGTAGAGATTTTTGTGATTGGCGCAAGCGCGGAGGAAATGGCCGAGCACGAGGGCATTCTGGAGGGAATGGCCAAATCCTCCGGCAAGCCAGCAGTGTGGAACGTGCAGGCTGTTGAGCTTGTGGCATAATCAGAGGCTCTCGACAAAACGGCGTGGTGGTTTCCGCGCTGTGAAAATCGGGCGGTTAGCTCAGCGGTAGAGCACTGCCTTCACACGGCAGGGGTCACATGTTCGATCCATGTACCGCCCACCAAATTTCTGGTTTCTGGCCCTCCCGTGGCCCCTCTTGGGCGACCCTTGGTTGTTCCTTGTCTGTTAGCCACTCGGGCTTGTTCTGCGGAGTTTCGTTTCTGGCATCGCTGCGTGCTGCCAGGTCGTTTCAGCGCTCAGTCAACGCGCCAATCGGAAAGCGCAGCGTAAACGTGCTGCCTCTTCCAATCTCGCTCACAAAACTCACCTCTCCACCGAGTGCATCCATCGCGCGCCTGACGATGGCGAGGCCCAAGCCCGTGCCGGAAATGTGCTCTGTATTGCGCCCCCGCTCAAAGCTGCTGAAAAGCCGCTCATGGTCGTCAGCGTGAATGCCCAGGCCGTGATCGATCACGTCGAGCCTGAGCCAGCTGGCATTGGCTTCGGTCTGCCGCGAGCAGCGCACCTCAATCGACTGGCCTTCGCCGGAGTACTTGCAAGCGTTGGTCATCAGGTTGCTGAGCGCTTGGCGAAACAGGTTGAGATCTAAGCGTAAGCGCGTGCCCAGAAGCACGGCATCCGGGCAAACTATCTGAATCGGATTGCGCCGAGCCGTGGCCATCTGGACCTCGTTGCTCACTTCCACGGCCGCCGCGTGCCAGTCGAGTTCTTGGAGGCGCACGGGTAGCTTGTCTTCCTCGCTTTTGGCCAGCAAGAGCACTTGCTCCATCGTGGTTTTCAGTCGAGCAAATGATGTGTCAAGCGATGCCCACAGGCTTTCGCGCTCTTGGGCCTCCATGCGGTCAGCGTAGTAGCGCAGCAGTTCCACGGAGCTTTGGATTGCGGAGAGCGGTGTACGAAATTCGTGGGATGCCATCGCAATGAAGCGGCTTTTCACGCGCGCCACCGTCAAGTGCTGCTCTGCCTCCCGCTGGGCCTGCACCAGCTGCGATTGCGTTCTGAGCAGTTGCAAACTCAACCGCGCGGATTGGTTGTGTACGCGCTCGTAGAGCGAGTGGAAGCGTTGGTGAGCAATCAAAGCGCCTTGCAAATCTGCTTGCTGTTGAAGGATTTCAAACACCTCACGCGCCGCATTCATCGGCATGAAGGCGTAGCCCGAATTCGCGCTGGCTGAAATGGCTTCCTCAAAGTGGTGGATGGCTTCTGTGGTGTCGCCCTGCAAGCGCAGCAGCCGCCCGCTGGCCCACCAGATGTAAGGGCTCAGCTGGCGCTCTGCGATCAAGGGCCAGAGTTCGTGTCCGCGTTGTGCGTGGCGCTGCGCAGCCCGCAGCTCGCCGCATTCCGCCAGCACCAGGGCGGCGGTCGCCAAAAACCAAAGTCGAGAAGCAAGCGAGGGCCCAAGCGTGTCGTCGCTGGCATCCAATAGGCTTGCAATGGAAGCCTTCGCTTCTTGCGCTTGGCCTTGGGCCAGGCGGCACAGGGCCAGTGTGGTGGCTACAAAGGTACTCAACCACGCACCTGGAGCCAATTTGCTCAGTTCTGCTGCGCGCTCCAAAAGCAAGCGCGCATCGGCGGCATTGCCGCTCATGTAAAGCATTTCCCCGATGTTGGCGCTGATGTGGGCCTCTCGCGCATGCAGCCCAAGCGCTTGCGCATCTCTCAGGGCCGTGTAGTAGCAGTTCGCCGCAGCTTCCAATTGCTCGTTGTCCGAGTGGGCCACGCCGCAGGTATTTGCGGCCATAACGCGCACCGCGCATTGGGGCAAACGCGCAAGCATTTGCGTGAGTGGTCCAGTCGCAATCCGCAATCCCATTTGGCGGTCATCCACAGAGCGGGCATGCACCACCTGGGCTGCGAGTGCCAGCGCGCAGCCTTGCCACTCGCCGATGGCATGGAATCGTGACAAGAGGGTCTGCGCCTGCTCGGAGCTGTCTGCCACGCTGGTGCTCGTCATCGTCACCCTCAAAACACTCAGCACCTCTGCGTACAGCAGAGAGATGTCACCCAATGGCCCGGGATGATTTGCGGCATGGCGGCGAAGCGCCGAAAGCGCGTCGGTAGCAACCCGGGTGTCCTCTCTCAATGCATCAACCGCCGCGTCGATCTGCGATTGCAGCTCATGCGGCAAGAGCGCTTGCGCTGATTCGGGCTGAGACACGGCTGGATAAAATGAAGGGTCTGGTCTGAGCCGCATCATATCGACAGCGATTTGCAGGGCGACTGCCATTGCCTAGCCGCCCCGGCCTGTGCAACCCCCGAGCCAAAGGCACTTCTTGAACGCCGTCTTCACCCCTACATCTCCATCGGGCGCACCCAAAGTGGGTTTTGTGAGCCTTGGCTGCCCCAAGGCGCTGACCGACAGCGAGTTGATCTTGACCCAGCTCAGTGCCGAGGGCTACGAAACGTCCAAGTCCTTCGAGGGCGCGGATCTGGTCATCGTGAACACCTGCGGCTTCATCGATGAAGCCGTAAGGGAAAGCCTGGACACCATCGGCGAGGCACTAGCTGCCAATGGCAAAGTGATCGTGACAGGGTGTCTCGGCGCCAAGCAGGCGGATTCCGGTGCCAACTTGGTGAGCGAAATCCACCCGCGAGTGCTTGCCGTCACTGGCCCGCACGCCACGCACGAGGTGATGGATGCTGTCCACGCCCACTTGCCAAAGCCTCACGACCCGTTTGTGGATCTGATTCCGCCGCTGGGCAGTGGCCTGGGCGATGCGTTCTTGCCTGGCGTAGGGGTGAAACTCACGCCACGGCACTACGCATACTTGAAGATCAGCGAAGGCTGCAATCACCGCTGCACCTTCTGCATCATCCCCAGCATGCGCGGCGATTTGGTGAGTCGGCCGATTGACGACGTGTTGAAGGAAGCCAAAAAACTCTTGGAAGCGGGCGTGAAGGAGTTGCTGGTGGTCAGCCAAGACACGTCTGCCTACGGCGTGGATGTGAAGTACCGCACCGGCTTTTTCGAGGGCAAACCGATCAAGACGCGGATGTTGGATTTGTGTGAGGCGCTGGGGCGCATGGCCGAGCCATTCGGTGCTTGGGTGCGTCTGCACTACGTCTACCCCTATCCGCATGTGGACGATGTGCTCCCTTTGATGGCGCAGGGATTGGTGCTGCCGTACTTGGATGTGCCGTTGCAGCACGCGCACCCAGATGTGCTGCGCCGAATGAAGCGCCCAGCGAGCGGTGAGCGAAATTTGGAGCGCATTGCCAAGTGGCGAGAAATCTGCCCCGAAATTGTGATTCGCAGCACCTTCATTGCAGGTTTTCCCGGCGAGACCGAGGCCGAATTCTCCACGCTGCTCGAATTCATGCGCGAGGCTCAAATTGATAGGGCCGGATGCTTCGCTTACAGCCCTGTGAAAGGTGCCACAGCCAACGACTTGCCCGATCCCGTGCCTGAGGCCGTGCGCAAGGAGCGTCAAGCGGCTTTCATGGCCGTGGCCGAAGAAGTCTCCGCTGCCAAGCTACAAAGCCGAGTGGGCAGTACGATGCAGGTGCTTGTGGATCACGCGCCCGCGCTCGGCAAAAAGGGTGGCCGCGGCCGCAGCTACGCCGACGCGCCGGAAATCGATGGTGTGGTGCATCTCCTGCCGCCGCAGAAGGCCAGCAAGCAGCTCAAGCTAGGGCAGTTCACCCAAGCCCGAATCGTGAGCACGCAGGGCCACGATTTGGTTGCGCTGCCGGTTTGAAGGTGCGTGTGCAGATGCTTTCGCGCGCTTCGAGGTGACGTGCGATCTTTTTTTTGATGTTCCGCCCACTCTGTCCAGGTATTCATTGCACACCATGCTACAAAAAGTGAAGCGATCGAACTCAGACCTGATCTTCGTGAACGTGGAGCAAAAGCTCCGTCAAGGCTGAATAGTTGCGCCATCCAGACCATGCTATGGGGCGGCTGCCAAAGCTCTCGGCAAAGACCTGAAATTCCCCAAGCACCGCCGCGAACGCCGCCGCGCCGTCGTACGAAGAACAGCATGCATGCATGAGGCGACCATCGGGGTCGAGGTGTTGCCAACCCTGCCCGTGCAGTTGCAAGCTGCCTGAACTGCCTTCGGCTTCGAAAATGACATCCCGCTGTGGCAGGGAGACGCCATCTGCCTCGTCTCGCTGCCTACCCCAGGCGAGTTCCACACTGCAAGACACTTCGGCGCGATGCCATTTCACGAGGACATCTTGGCTTTGAGCCTGAGCGTCGCGAAGCCAGTGCACCGCCTGCACCCGATCATGGGCCAGATCGATGCAAGGCTCGGCCTCATCCCAATCTCGGCCCCGCGAAGCGGCCCAAAAGCTTTGCAGCAAGTCCAGTGCATGCGGCGCGTTATCCATCCACACGCCCCCGCCCTTGGCTTGGGTGCGCCACCCCACTGGCGCTTGAACGTGGCTCACAAAGCGCGCGGCAAGTCGGTGAACTGGACCGAGAGCGCCGCTGCGCAGGTAGGCAACTGCTTCTTGCACCGGAGTGGCGTAGCGATACTTTTGGCTCGGCATCAGCCCAGCGCCACTTGCGATCCAGCCGTCAAGAGTTTTCAATTCTTGTGGGGTGCCGATTACCGGCTTTTCGCAAAGCACCGGCAGGCCAAAGTCGAATGCCTCGCGAATCCCGGCGATGTGGTGCTGCGGGGGCGTCGCAATCACGCAAGCTTGCACACCGGACCAAGGCAGGCGCGCTCCGGCAGCTCGCGCATCGATGTGGTGCTGCTGGAGCTCGCGACACCAAGCCGACGCAGCCTCAGCGTTCACATCAAAGACCCTGAGCCCTCCTAGTCTTCCCGCGCGTACCATAGCCTGCAAGCCCGGCACATAGCGCCGCGCCACGGCGCCCGCGCCGATCCAGGCCCAGGTTTGAGCCCGGTTTGTCATGGGGTTGTTGCTGCGCTGACCACGGCTGGCAGTGTACGGAGGCCAAGACCTGGAATCGCATGCAGCCTAGACGGGCGCAACGAAAAAGCCCGATCAAGGCAGGCTTGATCGGGCTTTTTGATGGTGCCGGGGGCCGGACTCGAACCGGCACGGTGTTTTGCACCGGCAGATTTTGAATCTGCTGCGTCTACCAATTTCGCCACTCCGGCTGGAATCTGTGCGAAGCCTTGAATTATGGCACAGTGGCAGTCATGAACCAGCTCATCGATGCAGCCAAAAGCCCTGCTGCAAATTCACTTGCCAACGCAGCATTTCCCACCATTGAAGACGCCATTGGCCAGACGCCCCTGGTGCGCCTGCAACGCATCGGTGCGGAATCTTGCGCAGCTCACGGCAATCTGATTTTGGGGAAGTTGGAGGGCAACAACCCGGCGGGATCGGTGAAGGATCGCCCCGCCATGTCGATGATTCGGCGCGCAGAAGAGCGGGGCGAGATCAAGCCCGGCGACACTTTGATTGAGGCCACTTCTGGCAACACCGGCATAGCGCTCGCGATGGCAGCTGCAATCAAAGGCTATCGCATGGTGCTCATCATGCCGGAGGATTTGAGCATTGAACGTGCGCAAACCATGAAGGCCTTTGGCGCGGAACTCATACTGACCCCGAAGAGCGGTGGCATGGAGTACGCACGCGACTTGGCCGATCAAATGGCCGCACAGGGCAAGGGCAGGGTGCTGGACCAGTTTGCCAACGCCGACAACCCACGCGTCCACTTTGAGACGACCGGCCCTGAGATTTGGCGGCAGACGCAAGGCCGTATCACGCACTTTGTGAGCGCCATGGGCACGACCGGCACGATCACCGGGGTGTCTCGCTACCTGAAGTCACAGAATGCAAATGTGCGGGTGATTGGTGCGCAGCCAAGCGAGGGCTCGCGCATTCCCGGCATCCGCAAATGGCCCCAAGAGTATTTGCCCAAGATTTACGACCCCAGCGCGGTGGATGAGCTGATTTACGTGAGCCAGGGTGACGCGGAAGACATGTGCAGAAAGCTGGCCCGGGAGGAAGGCATTTTTGCCGGGGTTTCCGCTGCGGGTGCTTGCTGGGTGGCGCAGCAAATTGCCGCACGCGAGCGTCATGCGGTGATTGCGTTCATCGTTTGCGACCGAGGCGATCGTTACCTGTCCACCGGCGTGTTCCCAGCATGAGCGCGTTCAAATTTTGCCCGCAATGCGCCCAGGAGTTGGCCTGGATCGAGCAGCTCGAAGACGGCGGGCCGAAGCAGCGCTTGCGCTGCGGTGCTTGTGGCTTCACGCATTGGAACAACCCCACCCCAGTGCTCGCCGCCGTGATCGAGTACGAAGGGAAAATCTTGCTCGCGCGCAACGCAGCTTGGCCGGGCCGCATGTTTGCGCTGATCACTGGCTTCATGGAGGCGGGCGAGAATCCCGAGGAAGGCATTCGGCGCGAGATCCAGGAAGAAACCAGTTTGCGCACAAGCCACATCTCGCTCATTGGCGTTTACGACTTTCAGCGCATGAACCAAGTCATCATCGCCTACTTTGCCAAGTGCGAGGGTGAGGTGAGCCTGTCGCCTGAGCTTGCGGAATACAAACTCTACGAGCCCGAGCAAGTGCGCTGCTGGCCTGCGGGTACGGGATATGCGCTGGCCGATCACCTGCGCACTCGCGGCATCGAGCCCACATTTCTAGAATTTCCGGCGCGCTCTTAAAATTCAATGATGGACATCCAAAAAGAACTCGACACCCGCGGCTTGAATTGCCCGCTGCCGATCCTGAAAGCCAAGAAGGCTTTGGGCGAGCTGAGCAGCGGCCAGCTCTTGAAAATTGTGGCAACGGATCCCGGCTCGGTGCGCGACTTTCAGGCCTTTGCCCGCCAAACTGGGCACGATCTTGTAGAGCAGCAAACCGTGGGCTCCGAGTTTGTGCACGTGCTGCGCAAGCGCTGACCGATTTCTCATCTGTAGCGCCCTTTCGCACGCCTCCTACTTCCGCTGCCCTTCTAAAAAGCCATGCAAGCGGAAGTTTTGCTCCTCGACGCGATCAGCCACGATGCGCTGCACTGGCTTGCCCAGCGCTACCGCGTGACGCGGCGCACGCTCGCGCAGTGGCAAAGCGGCGACGAAGAAACCCTGGCCGACTTCGCGGCCTCCCGCGCCATGGTTTTGCCAGCCACCGTGAAAGTCACGGCGGAGTTTTTGCAAGGCGCTCGCAGTTTGGAGGTGCTGGGCCGATTGACTGGGGGAACCAGCAACACCGATCTGACTGCCTGCCAAGACCACGGCGTGACCGTGCTCAATAGCCAGCGCGCGAGCGTGCACTCGAGCGCTGAGTACGTGTTGGCAAGCCTTTTGGCCCTGCATCGGCCTGGGCTTTGGGAGGGCATGCGTGCCGCCTCTTTGGCCAGCTCGCAACATGAAGCACCCTCGCACGCACCTGGCCGCGAGCTTTACAGGAGCGTGGTGGGGATTTTGGGGTTGGGCCCGGTATCGATGGCGATTGCGCCGGTGCTGCAGGCCCTCGGTGTGCGCTTGGTTGGCTACGATCCGGCCATCCACAGCTCGGCTGAGATTTGGCAGAAATTCAACATCTACCCTCTGCCCTTGGCCGGCGTGATGAGCACGGCAGATGCCGTGTGCATGCAGATGATTTTTGCCACGCGATTTCAGCATTACATCAATGAGCATGTGCTCAAACATTGCAAGCGCGGCCAGCTCTGGGTGAGCAGCAGTCGCAGCGTGCTGTTTGATGGCGCGGCACTGCACCGTGCGCTTGTCGATGGGCGAATTCGCGCTTGCTTGATCGACAGCGCGGAGTCTGAAATGGCAGGCTTCTCGCCGGAGTTGCTCTCGCTGCCGAACTTGTTTTTGACGCCACGTATCGGCGGCCAGACTGTGCAAGCGCAAGAAAAGGCGAGCTGGTACTTGGCACATCGAATCGACGGAGCGCTTCAAGAATCAAGCGGCTTCTTGGATCGGCCAGACGACGCACCCACGATGCCGGGCGAGCTTGGTGCACTCGAAGCGACTGAACCCGATCAGTTGCCTGCGATGCTGCGCCAGCAAAGCTTCGGTTGACGCTTCGCGGCCTGGCGCTTTGAGGGTCTGGGCTGTAGAGAAGCCTAGCCAGCCAAGCGGGTTAACTGCGCTTGATTTTTCTCAAGTGCCGCGCTGAATTGGGACTGGCGCGCGCGTTCTTGCTCCAGCACGGTTGCGGGAGCCTTTGAGGTGAAGGCTTCGTTGGCCAGCTTGGTTTTGCATTTCATTAGCTCGGCTTCCAGCCGGGCTATTTCCTTGGCCAAGCGCGCCTTCTCCGCATCCACGTCCACCTGCACAAACAAGGCCAGGCGCGCTTCGCCACACACCGCTGCTGGGGCATGGCCCGCGGCTGCTTGCCATTCGCCTTCGGTGTCGAACACCTTCACTTCGCTGAGCTTTGCCAAAGCGGCGATCACGCTGGCGTGGGCCTGCACAAAGCCCGTGTTGCCCAGCACGAAACAGGGCACACGCTGGGCCGGTGAGATGCCCATCTCGCCGCGCAAATTGCGGGCAGCGTCCACAAAGGCTTTGAGCTGCGTGACTGTGGCCTCCGCTGCCGCGTCGACCTTGTCGAGTTGCGCAAGCGGATAGCGCTGCACGGCGACGCTCGTTTTCGCACTCGCTTCGCGCCTGCCCGCCACCACGCTCACAGTTTGCCAGAGCTCTTCGGTGATGTAAGGAATGATCGGATGCGCCAGGCGCAGCACCGTTTCCAGCGTGCGGATCAGCGTTCGGCGTGTGGCGCGCTGCTGGCTCTCGCTGCCAGTTTGGATTTGCACCTTTGCGATCTCCAGGTACCAGTCGCAAAACTCGTTCCATACAAAGTCGTAAATGCTTTGCGCAACCAAATCAAGCCGGTAGTCTTCAAAGCCTTTGGCAACGGCTGCTTCCACGCGCTGCAAAGTGCTTGAGATCCAGCGGTCGCAGTCTGAAAAGCTCAGGTAGCCGTGGGCTGTTCCGCCGGGTGCGCACTGCTCTTTCGTGTGCTCCATCAGGCCGCAATCCTGGCCTTCTGTGTTCATCAGCACAAAGCGTGTGGCATTCCAGAGCTTGTTGCAGAAATTGCGGTAGCCCTCGCAGCGCTTGGTATCGAAATTCACGTTCATGCCAAGGCTGGCGTAGCTGGCCATCGTGAAGCGCAAGGCGTCGGCTCCGTATGCGGGCATGCCTTCCGGGTGCTCTTTCTTCACGCGCGCAGCCACTTTGGGTGCGATTTCGGGCTTGCGCAAACCGGTGGTTGATTTCTGAATCAGGGTATCCAAATCACAGCCCTGGATCAAATCCACCGGGTCAATCACATTGCCTTCGGACTTGCTCATCTTCTTGCCCTCGGCATCGCGCACCGTGGCGTGGATGTACACCGTTTCAAACGGGATCTTGCCCGTGAAATAGGTTGTCATCATGATCATGCGAGCCACCCAAAAAAAGATGATCTCGCTGCCTGTGACGAGCACGCTGGAGGGCAAGTAGCGGTTGAGCAAATCGTTGCCCGCGTCCTTCGCGGCGTCACCTGTCCAGCCGAGGGTAGAGAAGCAGACCAGGGCAGAGGAGTACCAGGTGTCGAGCACATCGGGGTCGCGCGTGAGCTTCACGCCAGGCCCTGCTTTGGCTTGAGCTTCCGCTTCATCGCGGGCCACGTAGCAATTGCCTGCTTCGTCGTACCAAGCTGGAATTTGGTGCCCCCACCAAAGCTGGCGCGAAAGCGTCCAGTCTTGAATGTTATTCAGCCAATGGCGGTAGGTGGCGATCCAGTGCTCGGGCACAAGCTTGATGTTGCCGTTTTCCACCACCTCCAAGGTTTTCGCAGCAATGCTTTGGCCGGGCTGGTAGGCATGCGTGGCGGGTGCGGCCTTGCTCATGGCCATGAACCACTGGTCGGTCAGCATCGGCTCGATCACGGTGCCCGTGCGATCCGAGCGCGGCACTTTCAGCTTGTGCTTTTTCACCTCGATCAAAAGTCCACGCGCTTCTAAGTCGGCCACGATGCGCTTGCGTGCTTCAAAGCGATCCATGCCGCGATAGGCTTCAGGCGCGTCGTCGCTGATGCGGGCATCCAAGGTCAAGATGCTGGGCATGGGCAATTGGTGGCGCTTGCCGACGGCATAGTCGTTGAAATCGTGCGCGGGCGTGACTTTCACGCAGCCGGTGCCGAATTCGCGATCCACGTAGTCGTCGGCAATGATGGGAATCGTGCGATCACACAGCGGCAACTTCACTTGCTGGCCAACGAGTGCTTGGTAGCGCGGGTCTTCTGGGTGAACCATTACTGCCACATCGCCCAGCATGGTCTCAGGCCGCGTGGTGGCCACCGTGAGGCCCTTGAGGTTGCCGGCCGCGCTCTGGA
>JAAFHN010000584.1 GCA_013298415.1 Comamonadaceae bacterium | reverse complement strand
TACTAGGACAGAGGTTCAATATGTCTTCAAAAATTGCGCCAAGCGGGCTCGGGAGCCAAGCATGAGGGTTGTCGTGACCGGTGCGGCCGGCTTCATCGGCTCAAACCTCGTGGCGGGCCTGAACGCACGCGGCATCACCGACATCATCGCGGTGGACGAGCTCACCCAAGGCGATAAATTTCGCAACCTCGCGGATGTGCAAATCGGCCACTATGAAGACGCGTCCGATTTCTACGGCAGGTTCGCGGCAGGGCATTACGGCAAGGTGGAAGCCGTGTTTCACGAAGGCGCTTGCTCCGACACGATGGAGCAAAACGGCCAGTACATGATGCGCAACAACTACGGCGTGAGCTGTGACCTGCTTGTGGCTTGCCAGGCCCAGCGCACGCGGCTTTTGTATGCTTCCTCGGCTGCGGTTTATGGTGGCTCCAGCACCTTCAAAGAAAGTCCCGAGTTTGAGCTGCCGCTGAACGTCTATGGCTACTCCAAGCTGCTGTTTGACCAATGCCTGCGCCGCACCTACGGGCCGGATTTTTCGGGTGCCAAAGCCCAAGTCGCTGGCTTTCGCTACTTCAACGTCTATGGCCCGCGCGAGCAGCACAAGGGCCGCATGGCCAGCGTGGCTTTTCACCAGTTCAACCAGTTTTTGCAAGAGGGCAGGGTGAAGCTCTTCGGCGAATACGGCGGCTACGGCCCTGGTGAGCAATTGCGCGACTTCATCCATGTGGACGACGTGGTGGCCGTGAATCTCTGGTTTTTTGACCACCCAGGCAAGCGTGGCGTGTTCAACCTGGGCACCGGCAGGGCGCAGAGCTTCAACGATGTGGCGAACGCCGTGGTTGCAGAGTTGTCAAAATCTGTAGCACCGAATGCAACGAAATCTGAGGTAGATCTGGAAATTGAGCCGCAGAAAATCGCCTACATCCCGTTTCCTGAAGCGTTGCGGGGCAAATACCAGTGCTTCACGCAGGCCGATTTGACAGCCCTGCGCGCAGCAGGCTATGAGCACGCATTTGCAGACGTCGCGACGGGTGTGACCCGGTACATGCGAGCGTTGGGTGCTAACCTGCGGTAAACCCTGATTCCAAGCCCCCGCGCGGCGGTCTGCGACTGTCAACCCCTGGCCCCAGCTTGCGTTACATTCCCAGCGGCCCGGCGGTTCGGGCAGTCCACTAGGAACTAAGGAACACCATGTTGAAAAAAATCCTGGGCTTCATGCTCGCTCTGTACGCTGCCATGGCATTCGCCGCAGTCGATGTGAACAAAGGCACTGCCGCCGAGCTCGACGGCATCAAGGGCATCGGCCCTGGCATCTCCACCAAGATCGTGGAAGAGCGCAAAAAAGGCAACTTCAAAGATTGGGATGACCTCATCAAGCGCGTGAACGGCATTGGCGAGACCAAAGCCGCTGCGCTGTCCAGTGCAGGCCTGACGGTTGGCGCTGCGACCTACAAAGGCGCTCCCGCCAAGGCTGAAGAAAAGCCCGCTGCGAAGAAAGACGAAAAAGCCGCCGCAAAGCCTGACGACAAGAAAGACGCCAAGCCCATGGCCGCTGCACCCGCCGCTGCCGCTGCGTCTAAGCCAGAAATGAAGAAAGAAGAGAAGAAAGATCCGAAAGCCGAAGCCAAAGCGAAAGCTGACGCTGACAAGAAAGCCAAGGAAGACGCAGCAAAAGCCAAGGCCGACGCTGACAAGAAGGCCAAAGAAGACGCCAAAGCCAAAGCTGAAGCTGACAAGAAAGCCAAAGCTGACGCGAAGAAAGACGACAAGCCCGCTGCCAAGAAAGACGAAAAAGCACCCGCTGCCAAAGACGCAGCCAGCGCCAAGAAGTAACCCACTTCTGAGTCTCTCCCCCGAAAACCCGCCTGGTGGCAACACCCGGCGGGTTTTTTCTTGGAGACACCCGCTGCGGCGCGGTTGCCGCCCCAGGCGGTTCCTTAACCCTAGAAACCGCAGTTGACCGCTTACTTTCTCGATAAGCACCTGATTCCATGAAGATTTCTTCGTTTGTCCAAATCACCCATCGGGTGAAAACGCTACGCGCCCGATTGAGCCCGCCTGAGGCCGCCCAGCGGCGTTGCTCGTCCTTGCGCACACGAGTGCGCTGCGTCCTTGCGCCTTGTTGGACCGACCCCATGCAGGCCCACTCGGGCGCGTTCAACTGCGGTTTCTAGGTTTAACCGTCATCCGCGCTGGCTGCCATCGTGTGGCGCGCCGCTGCTGGGGGCTAGGGCGATGCCACACTCGCCGCATGCAAATGGTGTGGACTTCGATGTGGCCGGTGCTCGCTTGGATCGGGCTCGGGCTGGCTTTGCGCAGGCTGGGTGTTGTGGGTGCGCTGGGGGTGCAGCGCCTCACGCAATTTGCCTTCATGGCGGTGATTCCTGCCTACTTGCTGC
>JAAFHN010000497.1 GCA_013298415.1 Comamonadaceae bacterium | reverse complement strand
TCGGGCACCAATAGCCGCCGAAGGCCGCGCCACGGAGCAGCGTGGCCTGCGAGCGCGCAGCAGTCGAGGTAGGGGCCACGCGTTCAGGCGCTCTGGTCCATCGGGAACTGTTTTGGATGGGGTGTCGGCGATAAATTCTCGCTGTCGCTTTCTCTTCTTCAGGAGTCATCCATGTCAGTCCTCTCGCAAGTGTTCGGTTTTCCCCGCCGCTTGGCACAGCTTGCCCTGGCCGCCAGCGCCGCTTTGGCGCTTGGCAGTGCTCAGCTGCCAGCGCTCGCGTCCACGCTCAACTTCAACGTCAATGTGCCCATGTTCATGGTCAACGGCGTGATGGGCGGGCGTTGCATCGAGCGCTTCGGCGGCGTGGGAGCAGGCAACGACGTGGCCGCAGGCCAATGCAACGGGAGCAATGCGAACCAGGGTTTTGCCGTGCAGCGCGTGCGCTCTGGCGGGCGGGAAGTCGGCTACCTGATTCGTACTGCCGATATGGGGCGCCGCGTCGGTACGAACTTGTGTTTGGTGGCCCGAAATGGCCGCCAAGAAGGGGCCGGCGTGATGATGCTGGAATGCAACCCGCGCGACCCGCGCATGATCTGGCAGGGCGATGCGAGGCTCGTTGAAGAGCCCGATTCTGCAGGCGGTGCGCGGACTCGTGGCGACTACGGCGCTACCCTCAAGTTTGACCAGCTTTGCTTGGATTTAGAAGGCGGTATGGCAAAAGGCACGCCGCAGCCCATCATCATGTGGGGCTGCCATGGCAGAGCCAATCAAAGCTGGACTTTTGTGCTGTTGGATGACTGGAACATTTGAAGCGTTACAAAGGATTTCTCATGACCGCCCAAACAATGCGAATTCGATTCAACCAACGGCTGCAAAGTCTCACGAGTCGCTTGGGGGTGCTCTTGGCCCTGGCTTGCACGCTACCGGTGCTTGCACAACCCATCGATCCTGGCCTGTTTTCACGGGCCACCGTCAGCGGCAGCATGTGCCTAGACGCTTGGAATGGACCAGCTGAATGGCGCAAACTCGTGATCACCACCTGCTGGGGAAACGCGAATCAAGACTTCAGGCTGATCAACGTGCCAGGCAAACAGGGCTTTTCATTCATTCGCTTGGATAAGTTTTGCGTGGTGGCCTCCACAGGCAACCTGAATGGCAGCGACCTGAAGCTGATGACTTGCGACGAGAAAAACCCAGCCCAGTGGTGGGAGGTGATTAACTCGGCTCACCACCCGGAGTCTGGCAGGCTCAACGCCAGCTTTCGCTTTGCCAACAAATGCATCGATGTGGCCGGAAATCCCTCCGGCCTCGCAGTCGGCAAAACCTTGGATGTGCACATGTGGGATTGCAACGGTCAACTCAACCAGTCCTGGGGCTACGACGCGAGGCCCAGGTAAACCCGAGCCCTAGTGTCATGTCACGCCTGAAATGCCGCCGTTTCGCTTGCCCTCGCTGCGCAGGGCGTCGTTGCAAAACTTGCCCAGGCAGTGGGCATGCGCTGCGTTTTGCGCCTAGCCCCGCGCACCGATTGCTGCGCGATACACCGACATTTCAAACGTGACATGACACTAGCCTAGCCCGAATATTTCACCGTGAAGGTGTTTTTGCTACGCTTTTCCCAATGAAAGATGCCGAGCTTGCTCGAATCCAATCTGTACTCAGGCAAAAACGCTCGACTCCCATCGCATCCCCGCAGCGGCCGCATCGCCGCACAGCCAGCCTTGCTGGGGCATTGAGCCCCAGACGCGGCCTGCCGCGCGACGCTGCATCCCGTTGCGGGGCTCGCCGGGAGCCGTCACGGTGAACCATTCGGGCTAGCGCTCCCTCGCCGCCTCCTGGCCAATGCGCTGTACGGGGCTGAGCAGGTATTCGAGCACGGTGCGTTGGCCTTGCTTGATCTCAGCTGCAACCAGCATGCCCGGCTGAAGCGGCAGTTGGCTGCCTGAATCGGTGGCGTAGAGCGGCACACCTCGGTTCATCGTGGCGCGGCTACCTGAATCTGCGTCTTGTCCAGCTCGCCCGGAAGTGCTTGCCACTTGACTTGCGGGGCGCAGCTTCACGATCGCCTTGTACGTGAGCGTGGGCGCTTGCCCGGGCGGCAGCTGTTTCGGGTCTTGCGCATCAGCGCTCACGAGTGCCACTTCGCCTGCCACCAGCCCAAACTTCTGAAACGCAAACGCACCGATTTTGAGCACTGCCGCTTGGCCGGTGCGCACGAAGCCTGCATCCTCGTTCTTCAAGAGCACCTCGGCTTGCAACTGCTCGTCTTTGGGCACCAAGTTCATCAGCAGCGCCCCGGCCTGCACCACCTGGCCGGGGTTGGTGGCGGCCAAGTCTTTCACGATCCCGTCGTTTGGTGCCTTCACCTGCATCTGGGCTTGGCGCAATTGCGTCTTGTCCAACTCTTGCGATGAGCGATTGAGCTGAGCCAGCGTCTCGAGTTTTTCCGTTTGAAGCTGGCTGCGGTAGGTGGAGCGAATGCCTTCCAGCCTGCGCTGAGCCTGCATGATGTTGGCGTGCAAGCTGTCAATCGTTGCCCGCTGCGCTTTCAGGTCTTGCTCCTTTTCTACGGCGTCTCGCAGTTTTTCGTTCAAGGCAATCTCGCCGATGAAGCCTTCTTTGAACAAACGCTGGTGAGCTTGCGCCGTTTGCTGAAACAGCGGCACCGTGGCTTCGAGCTTTTGGCGCACCTGCTCGGCCGCTTGCAGCTCTGCTTTGGCGCGGTTCAGCGCAGCCAGCTCTTGGGCAGTGCTGTCGGCATAGGATTGCCTGCGCGCCGCAAACTGGCCCTGCACTTGGGCCACCAGATCGGGATACTG
>JAAFHN010000371.1 GCA_013298415.1 Comamonadaceae bacterium | reverse complement strand
CCGCATCCGGGAGGCTCAGCTAGGCGAAAAGTGAGTCAAATAGCCTCTGCTATTTGCGAGCTTTTCAACAACGCTGAGCGCCCGGAGGTGGCCCGCGATGGCCGCAAGGGGGTTTTGCAGAGCTTCCCTAAAAGCCCGGCGCTGGCAGACAGCGTTCAGACGAACTGGTCTTTCTCATTGCACAGGGCGCTCAATCCCTGGGTAAAGTACCGGTCAAGCCAAAATCCGCAAGGCGGCTGGCTCAACGTTGAAGGCTTGAACACTTTTTCCGCATGAAAGCACCGCGCATTTTGTTGGTCGATGACCACGCCATGTTCCTCTCGGGGCTGAGCTTGGTGATTGCCTCTGCCATTCCCAGCGCCCAAGTGCTTCAAGCCATCTGCGTGGCCGATGCGCTGGCCATTCCGGGCGACCCGCCCGATTTGGTGTTGCTCGATGTGCAGCTTCCCGGCGAGAGCGGGCTTGACGGCATTGGCCGCATTCACAAGCGCTGGCCCGCAGTGCCCGTGCTGATGCTCTCTGCGCTGGATGATGCCGACACACCGCGCCATGCCCGCGCGCGCGGGGCAGCGGGCTACGTGTCGAAGGCGCAAACGGCGCTGCAAATCGTGGAAGCCGTGCAAGCCATTTTGGGCGGCAGCTACTTCTACGGCAGCTTGACGCCCGCCGTGCCCGTGCGCTCGGAAGGCGCTGGCGTGCTCACACCGCGTCAGCGCGAGGTGCTCCAGTTTTTGCACCAAGGCCACTCAAATAAGCTCATTGCGCGGCATCTGAACTTGAGCGACAACACCGTGCGCCGCCATGTGCAAGACATCCTTGAAACGCTCAACGTGACCAGCCGCATGGAGGCCGTGGCCGCAGCACGCACGCAGTTTCTCGTGCAATGAGGAGCGGCGGTAGCGGGATGCTTGCAAGCTGGCTCGCCACTTTGCGCGGCTGGCTGGCCTCCGGGTTGAGCTCGCTGCGCTTGAGCGAGCCTCATGTTCTGGCCGAGCAATTGCGCCTCATCTACGGCGGCATGACCATGTCGGTGCTGCCCATGTTCCCCGCCGTGATTGCCATCGTTTACGTGCTGGATGTCACTGGCAACGACTGGCGCCTGTACGCCTGGGCCGCAGCAGCATTGCTCAGCAACGGATTTTCGCTCCTCAACGCGCGCTACCGTCTCAAGCGCGGCTACGCCGCGGCCGATGCACCACGGCTGGCGCGCCAGCTCATCGTCTCGCTGGCCGTGGGCGGCACGGTGTGGGGCGCGCTCATTTGGACTGCTTTGGGCCGCTCAAACGAGGTGGGCAACATCCTCATTTTGTGTGTGGTCGCGGGCATTGTGGCGGGTGGCTTGTCGCTGTCTAGCCCTGTATTGCCCGCGTTTTTGGCCTTCGCATGGCCCGCGATTGGCATGGCGGCCGTGGGCTTCATCGTGCAGCCTGGCGATGCTTACAACGCCTTCATTGTGATCACCATCGGTTACGGCTTCGCGCTCACGGGCCAGGCCAAAGTGAGCTCGCTCATGGCCACAAACATGATTGAGCTCAAGTTTCAAAACACCGATTTGCTCGCCAGCTCAGAAGTGGCTCGACAGCAATCGGAATTCCAGCGCGGCCAAGCCGATCTGGCCCGGCAAGATGCCGAGCAAGCCAACCACGCCAAAACCCAGTTCTTAGCCGCTGCCAGCCACGATTTGCGCCAGCCCATCCACGCGCAGGGCTTGTTTTTGGACGTGCTCCACCGCATGCCGATGCCGCCCGAGCAAGCGCGCTTGGTAGGCCAGGTGATTGCGGCGCGCGAAGCCACTGCGGAAATGCTCAACACCTTGCTCGACTTTTCCCGTGTGGATGCCGGTGTGGTGCAGCCTGCGGTACAAAAATTTCGCATGCAAACCCTGCTCAACAAGCTGGAGCGCGAATTTGCGCCGCAGGCCGATGCGCAGCAGCTTGCCTACCGCTCACGCGAGTGCGATTTTGTGATCGAGTCAGACCCCGCCTTGGTCGCCCTCATCGCCCGCAACCTGGTAGCCAACGCGATTCGCTACACGCACTCAGGCGGCGTGTTGGTCACCTGCCGCCAGCGTGGCGATCATGCCGAGCTGCTGGTGCACGACACCGGCATTGGCATTGCACCCGAGCACCATGCGCATGTGTTCCGTGAGTTTCACCAGCTGGGCAACCCTGAACGCGATCGCCGCAAGGGCTTGGGCCTGGGCTTGGCCATTGCGCAAAAGCTGGCGGATACCTTGGGGGAGCAGCTCAGCCTGCGCTCTCGGGTGGGCAGAGGCAGCGTGTTCGGCTTGACTTTGCGGCTCGCAGCCGCCAGCGGGCAAGGCGCTTTCAGCGAGCGCAGCGGGGCCTTCATGTTGCCGGCAGCGCCTGCGTTCAGCAACTCCGCTGTGCCGCCGCTGGAGCAAGGCGCCAGCCCTTCTCCCACTGCAAAACCGCAGGGCACGCGTGTGCTGCTGGTGGAAGACGAAGAAGCCATCCGCTCGGGCATGACGGCCCTGCTCCAAAGCTGGGGCTACGCCTGCGAAGCAGTGGAATCCATCGCTGAGGCTCAAGCCGCTGCCACCCGCTTTGAGCCCCACATCATCGTGAGCGATTTCCGCCTGCGTGCAGGCGAAACAGGCATCGCCGCCGTGCAAGCGGTGCGCTACGCCCTCAACAAGGCCACGCCTGCCGTGTTGATCACCGGCGACACCGCGCCCGAGCGCCTGCGCGAAGCCGCCGGCAGCGGCCTGCCACTGCTGCACAAACCCGTAGAGCCCGAAGCCCTGCGCCAGCGCTTGAGGCAGTTGCTCGACGCCGCGTAGGCCCTCAAGATTTGCCTTCGGGCATTGGCCAGGCTAATTTTTGAATCAAATCCGTCCTTTGTCCATATATTTGCAACACTCGTTGCTATCTTTTTTGAACTTCAACTGGAGCAGCCTGCCAAGCACCGGCTGTCGTCGCTGACACGTTCAAGAATCCAGCGTGATCTTGCGCTGGGCGATGATTTGCGCCCATTTGGCACGGTCGCGTTGCACGAATTGGGCGAAGGCGTCTGCGGTGTCGGGCTGGGTTTGAGCGCCCAGGCGCTGGAAGCGGTCTTTCAGATCGGCCTCAGCCAGCGATGCGTTCAGCGCTACATTGATGCGGCGGGTCACATCGGCTGGCATGCCTTTGGGGCCGTAGAGGCCAAACCAAGTGACGCTCTCGTAGCCAGGCACATCAGCCGCCACCGTGGGCATGCCCGGCGCAAGCGGGCTGGGTTGCGCGGTGGTGATACCCAATGCGCGCAGCTTGCCGTCGCGCACATGCGGCATACCGCTCACGAGTGAATCAAACATCACATCGAGCTTGCCGCTGATCAAATCAGGAATGGCAAGCGCGGTGCCGCGATAGGGAATGTGAACGATGAAGGTGCCAGTTGCCGCTTTGAACAGCTCAGTGCTCAGGTGAACGATGGTGCCATTGCCGCTGCTCGCGTAGTTGAGTTGGCCAGGCTTGGATTTGGCAAGCGCGATGAATTCGCGCATGGTTTTGGCGGGTGACGATTGCGGCACGAGCACCACGTTGGGCGAGAGGCATACCAAGCCAACGGGCGTGAAGTCGGCCTGCGCGTCGTAAGGCAGCTTGGGGTTCAAGATAGGGGCCGATGCTGTGCGTGCT
>JAAFHN010000300.1 GCA_013298415.1 Comamonadaceae bacterium | reverse complement strand
CCATGCGCTCAGCATCGACAACAACCACGGTGGACGCGGCGATGCCAGCGGTGTCGCATCGCAAAAAAGCTTCGAAATCCGGTGCCTGGCAGCCAGGTTTGCGGTGTATCGATTTGAGTGCAATGCGGCCATCGGCAAGCAGCATGAAGCCGTTGAAGGCCACATCTGCGATCGATTGGTTCACAGGCAGTAGAAGCACCGCTTTTACGGTGCCGGTCTTCGGATCAAGGCGCGCCAAGCGCGCGCCATAGGTCACATACAGATCGCCATTGCCGTGCACACCAAGCGCGCCGGGGTAGTTCCACTGGTCTGGGGCGCTGCCTGGCAAACGGGTGCGCCAGCGCAGGGCGAGGGCATTTGCACCGAGCGCCGCCACGTACGGTGAGCCGCTCTCGGTGATCTGGCCAAACGCGCCACCCAGCACGAAGATCTCATCCGGATTGCGGGTGACTGCGTTGTAGATGCCTGGCAGATCAGGTGCACGATCCTTCAAACGGGGCGCCAGCCACGAGCCCAGGCTCGGGTGCAGTGCAGCGCAGGCAGAGTCAAACAAATGGTCCCGAGCGGAGCGGTTGCCTGCCTCAGAGGGAGAAAGCGTGCCAAACCATGGCCCGGAAGGCGGGGCGGCGTCTTGACAAGCGGCAAGCGAATTCGAAGGAACGACCAACCAAAGGCCGAGGATGGCAACAAGGCCAAAATACTTGAGGGGGCGCATGGCGGAAGATGCTAGGCCACAAGTGTGAAGATCCGCCTCACACTTGCGCATAAAGCTCGTCACCATCTGCCGGGCAAAACTTGAGGAGAGCATCGATGAAACAAGAGCCAACGACCCTGGTGCGCCGCCCAATCTGGATACTCACCGCGTTGCCACTTTACCTTGCGCTGTTGGTAACGGCTTGTGGCAAGTTGCCCGGCGTTGGACCAGCGACTGACAGCCCCGCAGCGGCGAGCGGCGAAGCGACGGCCTGGGTGCAGCGCGCCCACGCATCAGCAAGCGCTGGCCTGGACCTGGCCGATGCCCCCGCATTCGCCGATGCCAAGCGTGGCCTGATCGCCGCACCCAGCGGGCAAATCAAAGACGCGAACGGCAAGCTGGTGTGGGATCACGATGCTTTTGCGTTCGTGAAAGGCGAAGCGCCGCCCACGGTGAACCCAAGCCTGTGGCGCCAAGCCAAGCTCAACAACCACGCAGGCCTCTTTTTGGTGACCGAATCGCCTGCGGGCCGCATTTGGCAAGTGCGCGGCTTTGACATGGCCAACCTCACCCTCCTCGAAGGCAAAACCGGCTATGTGGTGATCGACACACTCACTGCCCGCGAAACCGCAGCGGCCGCGATGGCTTTCGCGCGAAAACATTTGGGCGACAAGCCGGTGACCGGCGTGGTGTTCACCCACAGCCACGTTGACCACTTTGGCGGTGTGCTCGGCGTGATTTCGGCTGAAGAAGCCCAGCAGCGCAAGGTGCCCATCGTGGCTCCCGCAGGCTTCATGGAAGAAGCCACCAGCGAGAATTTGATGGCTGGTGCTGCCATGGCGCGGCGCAGCAACTACATGTATGGCAGCAAGCTGCCCCGCGATGCCAAGGGCTTGGTGGACACGGGCTTGGGCAAAGCGGTGGCGCACGGTGCAGTCGGCTTGTTGCCGCCCACAGTGCTGATTCAAGACCGCACACAAACGCTCACGGTCGATGGCGTGAAGTTCGTGTTCTACAACGTGCCCGACAGCGAAGCGCCATCGGAAATGGTGTTTGCGCTGCCCGATTTCAAAGCCTTTGGAGGCTCTGAACTCATGAGCCACACGATGCACAACATTTACACGATTCGCGGTGCCAAAGTGCGCGACGCGCTCAAGTGGAGCGGCTACTTGCAGGCATCGCTGGCCTGGGTCGACGGGGCTGAAGTGATCTTCAACCAGCACCATTGGCCGGTGTGGGGCAAGGAGCGCATTGGCGAATTCATCCGAAACCAGCGCGATGTGTACAAGTTCATCCACGACCAAACCGTGCGCCACATGAACCAGGGCCTGAACGCGGCCGAAATCGCAGAGCGTGTGACGCTGCCTCCTGCGCTGCACAAGCACCTCTCGATTCACGGCTACTACGGCACGCTGGCGCACAACATCAAAGGCGTGTACCAACACTACTTAGGCTGGTACGACGCGAACCCCGCGAACTTGAACCCCCTGCCGCCAGTGGAAGTGGCCAAGCGCTACACCGCGCTTGCGGGCGGTGCCGACAAGGCCGTGGCCGCCGCCCAGCAAGCCTTTGACGCCGGCGACTTGCGCTGGGCAGCCGAGCTGCTGAAGCACGTGACACTCGCCGAGCCCAAGCACGAAGCCGCCACCGCGCTCTACGTGCGCACACTGGAGCAGCTCGGCTACGCAGCCGAAGCCAGCACCTGGCGCAATGCCTACCTGTCAGGTGCCTACGAGCTGCGCCAAGGCCCGCCGAAAGAAGGCATTTCGCTCGCTTCTGTGACCGAGATGCTGCTGCACACACCGATTGAACGATTCTTGGAGCGCATGGCCGCATCGCTGGATGCCGAGAAGGCAGGCGACAGCAAATTGGCCATCAAGCTCGTCTTCACCGACGTGAAAGAAAGCTACCACCTGCAGCTTGAGAACGGCGTGCTCCACCCGCACCGCATTGCCCCTGGCAGTGAGCCAAAGGGCGAGGTACAGGCCACACTCAGCCTGACCAAACCCTTCTTCATCCGCCTCATGAGCGGCACCGCAGGCGCAAAAGACCTGCTCTTTTCCAACGAAACCCAAATCCAAGGCAGCAAGATCGACCTGGCCAAATTTTTCAGCCTGATCGAAAAAGCACCAGGCACTTTTCCGATCGTGCGGCGGTGAGGTTGGATTGGATTTACACACAATCACGTGTTACACTGAATCATGTGTTAGCTCCAAGGAGTCGCCCGTGCTTGCCAACGTCAACTTCACCGGCTCGGTCGACCGTGACGTGCTCAAGCGCGCGAAGGTGGTGGCCGCCAAGGCGGATACCTCGGTGAACGCGCTCTTCAATGCGGAGCTTCGCTACTTGGTGGAGACTTTTGAGTCGGCCGAGCAAAGCGGCAACCACAACTACCGCGCGCTCGTGGATTTCTCGCTCGGCCGCGCAAGCCAAGTTCAAGCGATGGAATCGCTCGGCATCGACAGCGAAGAAGACCTCTTTTTGCTGATGGCGCAGGCGCGTTTGCCGATGCCACGCCTGCCGAGCGCACAAACGCAGCGCATGACCGACGAACTGCTTGCGCTCAGCGCGTGAGCGCATCGCCGCCAATTGCCTTGCTCCCCGATGCGGGGCCGCTCATCACGCTCGCCTACGCGGATTCGCTCGACCTGCTCTTGCGCCCCGGCTGGCAAGTGATGGTGGTGGACGTGGTGCTGCACGAAGTCACTCGCAGCACCACACCCACCAGCCAAAAGATCGCCGACTGGGTCAGGCGCAAGCGCTTGCCAGTCTTGCCCACGCAGATCTACCAAACCCATCAGACCCAACTCGCGAGTAACCCAAGCGCTGCACGCCGCGCCAACTTAGGCGAGCTCGCCGCGCAAGAGGCGCTCAATCACTTTGCACTGGCACCCGAGCCGCGCACTGCCGTCTTCCTTTTTGAAGACCACAAAATCGCAAAGGCCAGCTTCGTTGTCCCTCACAACTGCCGAAAAGTCAGCACCCGCGCGTTCCTCGGCTTTCTGGAACAAAAAGGCTGGATCGAATCCGCCAGCGCCGTCGAACGCAGGGCCATACAGGCCGGGCGGGCGTTTTCGCAGCTGCGGTTCTCGGCGTAAACGGCGGCTGACCCCCCCACAGTTGTGCAGTACCTGTGTCAGATCTCTGCGATGAATTCAACGCACGCCAATGGGAGAAAGAGTGGCAAAGGTTGAGGTCATGGCAGATGGTCCACCGAACGCGGGATGCGGCAAATTGCCGACTGCGTAGGCTTCTGGCGCGCTGGGGATCAGCCTACAACCGTGACCGCGAGGCCACCACCTTCTCGCAGAAAAGCGATTCGCCGATCAAAGGCCTGAGAGAGCGCTTCCTCGGTGGCACTCTCCCGAGCCGCGCCGTGATGCGCCACCCGCCCCTCGCGCATCACCACCAGCTCATCGGCCATCAGCCCCAGGCTGAGCTCGTGCAGCACGGCAACCACCGTGGTGCCGCGTGCCACTTCGGCTTTCACGATGCGCAACCAATCGGATTGGTGGGGAAGATCGAGGTGGATGAGGGGCTCGTCCATCAGCAAGAGCGGGGCTTGGGTGGCGAGCGCTCGGGCGAGCAAG
>JAAFHN010000624.1 GCA_013298415.1 Comamonadaceae bacterium | reverse complement strand
GGTGTACTTTTCATCGCTCACGAAAAAGAGCACCTCTTCCACCGGAATCATCCGCAGCTGCGAGCCGATGGTGGCTTGGATGTAGCGCAACGGCGGGGGTTTCGCGCCGACCGCATCACCGCCCATTCCTTGGGAGATCGTGGCTTTGAGTTGAGCGATGAGCGCTGACATGTCGGGCTGCGAAGCGCCGCCCGCGCCCTGAGCAGAAGCGGCATTTTTGGCAAGCCGCGCCTTCACGCGCTGGGCTGTGGCCTGCAAACGATCAGCTTGGGCGGGCTTGAGCACATAGTCAACTGCGCCCTTCTCAAAGGCCTCCACAGCGTATTGGTCGTAAGCCGTCACGAACACAATCTCAGGCAACTTGCCGTCTTCAATCTGCGAGATGCCCGCTGCGGCTTCAATCCCGGTCATGCCTGGCATCCGGATGTCCAAAAACACCACATCCGGCCGATGTGCGGCCACCAGCTCCACGGCTTCTGCGCCGTTTTTGGCCTCGGCCACGATCGTGAGCTCGGGCCAAACTTCATTCAAGCGGGTGCGCAATTGGTCGCGCATCAGGCGTTCGTCATCTGCCAAAACAGCGGTGCTCAAATCAAGTCTCCTCAAACGTTGGGGCTGGATGCAACTTTATAGGGCAATTCAATCACCACCCGCGTGCCGCTTGGCGTGTTCGATCCAATCTCGAACTTGGCCGCGCCTTTGTAGAGCAAGGCCAGGCGCTCGCGGATGTTGGCCAGGCCCACGCCTGTGCCGCTGGTGGCCGCTCCGCCCGGTTTGTAGCCCAGGCCCGTGTCGGCCACCGTGACGCGCAGCCTGCCATCGACGATCTCGGCCAGCACATCCACGCGGCCACCTTCGGGCTTGGGCTCCAAGCCGTGTTTGATGCAGTTTTCTACCAGGCTGAGCAGCATCATCGGCGGGATTTCTGCGCTGTGAAGGCCCTTGGGCACTTGCACCGTAAAGGCAAGGCGCTCTTCCATGCGGTAGGCCAGGATTTCTAGATAGCTGCGAATGAGCTGCGACTCGCGGCCCATGTTGGAGCTTGTGTCGCGCATGTGGGGCATCGCGGCGCGCAAGTAGGCGATCAGGCTGCGCTGCATCTCAGCCGCGCGCTTGGGGTCGGCCTCAATCAGGTATTCAACCGAGCCCAGCGTATTGAAGAGGAAATGCGGCTCCACTTGGGCTTGCATGGTGGTGAATTTCGCTTCCACCAATTGGCGCTCAAGTGCTTCGCGCTCGGTTTCTTGCTCGGCCTTGGCCACCTTGGCAGCCGCCTTGCTGCGCGTGTTCAAAATCACTTTGGCGAGCACCCCGCCGAAAAGCAACACAAACAGCAGCGGCATCACCGCGTCGCCAATGCCAGCGGGCCTATTCACGGTAATCACGCGGGTGGACTTTTGTGGCTTGTCTTCGTGGGTGCGCTCCAGCTGTACGCGCTCTTCGCGCAGGCGCTCGGCCTCCGCGCGGGCTTCATCTTCGGCGGCTTTGGCGGCTTCGATCTCGGCTTTCACCTCCGCTTTGGCCTCTTTCGCCGCGGCCTGCATCTCGTCCCAAGCCTCTTGCAGCGAGCGCTCCACTTCCGAGATTTCCTCTTCGCTCGCGCCCTTTTGCAAGCGAATTTTGAAGGGACCAGCGCTCACCGTGCGGCTGCCGTCTGGGTTTTTCACGACCTTCACGGCGCCTGCGCTCAAAGTGGTTTCGGGCGATGAAGTGCCGGGGGCGGCAGGGATCGCAGGCGGTACCGCAGACGCGGCCGGTCGCTCGACAGCCTTGGCGGCTTTAGGCGGAATCGGTGCAGCGGGCGGTGCAGCGGGGGGTGCAGCGGGGGGTGCAGCGGGCGCGGGCTCAGCGCCTGCCTTCGGCGGCACCGGGGCACTCGCAGCCTCCACCGGCACCGCACCCTGCGGCCCAAGGCGATAGCGTTGTCCTGTCTCAGGGTCCGTCACGATCACGCCAGAGGCGCTCACTTGCACAGGGGCCTCCGACGTCTTGCTACCGCCGCCCTCAGGATCGCGCGATTGGATGGCAATGCCATCAAAGCTCACGGTCACCGTCTTTCCGGCTTCTTGATCCACCACCACGATCCCGCTGGTGCCAACGGACACATGGCGATTTTTTCCATCTTTAGACGTGTTTTTCGCCTCGGCGCCATCGCTCACGGTCACGATCTCCTTTTTCATGAAGAT
>JAAFHN010000558.1 GCA_013298415.1 Comamonadaceae bacterium | reverse complement strand
CGAAAAGGGCAGCCGGTGGAGGGTTTCTCGGCAAGACAGGCCATCCGTCCAATTAAATATTGCACGTAGCGCTACATAAAATGTAGCGACCTGGCCGCGCCGACCCCCACTTGTCGAGGCCGTTTTTTCGCGCTTTTCGAGAGTTTTGCGTGCTTTTCGCGTTACTCGGCTGCCCCGGCTCCTTATCCCGGCTACCGAAACGGATTCGCCAGCGCGAACCACAGGCCGATGCCGGTGGCGATGATGAATGCACCATCGAGCACGCCCACCAACAAAAACACTTTGCTTTGCAGCGGCTCCATCATCTCGGGCTGGCGGGCACTGGCTTCCAGGTACTTGCTGGCCATGATGCCGATGCCTAAACAGCTGCCAATCGCGCCCATGCCGATCATGTGGCCGACGGCGAGCGGGAGGGTGTTGATTTCCATGTGCTTTCTCCAGTGGTTTAACAAATTCAAGGCCTGCGCTTGGCGCTCAGCAGGTAGAGCAGGGGGCCGAAGGAGCCGCAAGTGAGCGTGAACACCGCCCAGGGCCAAAAGCGGCGGCCGGTGGCTTTGGCATCGCGGTACACGAAGCCCAGCAGCAACACACCCATCACGATCAGGTCGGCAAACACTTGCATCCCTGCGGGGTGGGCGATGGTGTCGGTAACAAGGCGGACGATGCCGACTTGCCAAACAACCCAAGCGGTGAGCGCGGAAAACGCCAACAAGATGGCGGAGAGAGCGGGTTTAGGCATGAGCGGGCGTCCGTTGTTGAGGGCTGTGAAGCCCTGAACTTTGCCGCTCGGAGTGCATGCTGGCGATGACCTGCAAGGTCATGTGCGCGCAGCGGGCTTGTGCTGAAATTGCCGCATGTCGCTTGTCACCGCTTCCCCGCCTGTTCAAAGTTTTGCGAATGCGCTCAAAGCGGCTCGCACGCGCTGCCGAGTGAGCCAACTGGAGCTCTCGCTTCGGCTTGGGGTGAGTCAGCGGCATGTGAGCTTTGTGGAAACGGGAAAGTCGCAGCCCAGCCGCGCTTTGCTCAGCGAGTGGCTGGCTGCGCTTGAGCTGCCCTTGGGCCTGCGCAACGAGTTGATGCTGCAGGCGGGTTTTGCGCCGCTGTACACGGCAGGCGATTCTTCAAAATCTGACGGCGCTGCGGCCGAACACGCGCTGCAAAGGCTGCTGCAAGCCCACGATCCCATGCCCGCGATGGTGCTGAACGCCCAGTGGCAGGTGCTGAGGGTGAATCAAGGTGCCGCCAAGCTCATGGGCTTGCTGATGCCCGAGCTCGCGCCCCTGATCGGGCAGCAGCTCGCGGCCTGCCAAGAAGGCAGGGGCCCCGCGCCCAGCATGGTGGACGCGATGCTGCATCCGCACGGCCTTCTCAGCCGCATGACGAATCAAGCCGAAGTTGGCCCCGCCGTGCTCACCCACATGCGCCAAGACGCCGTGCATGAGCCCGCGCTGCGCCCCCGCGTGGCGGCGCTTCAGGCAATGCTCAAAGCCAGCCTGGGCGCCAAACGCATGGAGCGCTTGGCCCCGCTGGAGCCAGTCGTCACCTCACGCTTCGCAACCGAAGCTGGCCCGCTCGCGTTTTTCAGCATGTTCACCACCTTCGGCTCCCCGCAAAGCATTGGGCTTGCCTCGCTGCGGGTGGAGCACCTTTTTGCGGCCGATGAGGCTACCGACGTGGCGATGCGCGCTTTGGCGGCAGCCGCGTGATGTCCGGCGCGAGCCGGGCTACCTCTCAACCCATCCCAAACGAAGGAATCCCATGTTTACGCTGAGGCCTGCGCACTTGCTTACCCATCCCATGTTTGTCTGGGCCACCGCCTTGAAGCTGAGTTCGCCTGGGGCGCGCTTTGAGCCAGCCGCCGTGCTGCCCAATTGCTGGGCTTGGCAAGGCCTGCTGCCAAATGGTCTGGACGCTGCGCCTGCTGGCCACGAGGTGGCCGCATGAGCGCGCCGATACTGCTGCCGATCACACTGGCCACCGCTGGTGCCTGTGGCTTGCTCCAGGCTGTGCTCGCCGCGCTCGTGATCCGCCAGCGGGTGGCGGCCAGCGTGCTCTTTGGCGATGGCAGCAACGAAGCACTGCTGCGGCACATCCGCGCGCATGGCAATTTGTCGGAATACCTGCCTGCCGTGTTGCTGCTTGTTGCCCTGCTGGAGCTCGGTGGTGCCAAGCCCATCGGCCTCGGGGCGGCAGCCTTCGCATTCGTGCTGGGCCGCTGCGGCCATGCCTACGGTTTGCTCAGCCAGCGCGCCATGTGGGCCCGGCAAGCAGGGATGATCGCCACGCTCTTTGTGCTGAGCACGCTCGCCTGCTGGGGCGTGTTGAAGGCTGTTGCGCTCTGGCTTTAGGCTTGCGCATCGCGAATGTTCGCCACATGCGCGAGCAAGCTGCGTTCGGCGACTGGCCAGAGGCGGGGGTCGGTGTCGGCGTAGGCGATGGCTACCCAGTCTTGGAGGGAGCCATCGGGTTTTGCTTCCATCGCGGCTTTCACTTTGGCTTCTCTGGCGAGGCGGTGGGCTTTGAGGTG
>JAAFHN010000074.1 GCA_013298415.1 Comamonadaceae bacterium | reverse complement strand
GACCGTTCGTTTTTGATTATAGGCAGGCGCTTCGGGTTTACGCGGATGCCGCCCTGCGTGTTTGCCCAGGGGCGTTTTAGGGGCCGCCACCCAGGCCAGCCTGAGAGCGCACGAGCGCAAGGTCGCCGCAACGGCATTGGGTTTGCGGGAAAGTCAGCAGCACTCAAGCAGGTGCACGCGCCTAAACTCGTTGCGGTCCAAAGTTCAAATTCATTTTCGAGATATTTTCATGGGAATCAAACGCTCTGTCCTGGCATTTGCTGCATCGGTTGCTACGCTTTTCGCAGCGGCGGGCGCGCAAGCGCAAACCGTGCTTACCGCTTCCAGCTGGCTGCCGCCCACCCACGTGTTGAGCCAAACCCAAGCCAAGTGGTGTGAAGCGCTCGCCGCAGAAAGCGGCGGCAAGATGCGCTGCAACATTCTGCCGCGTGGCGTAGCACCCCCTCCAGGCACCTACGATGCCGTACGCAACGGGCTTGCCGACATCTCCTTCACGGTTCACGGCTACACGCCCAGCCGCTTTTTGCTCACGCAAATGGCCGAGCTGCCGTTTCTGGGCAATTTGAGCGAGCCGATTTCGGTCGCGTTTCAGCGCGTTTCCTCCAAACACCCCGCCTTCGCTGCTGAGCACCCCGGTGTGAAGATGCTGGGCATGTTCGTGCACGGCCCTGGTATCGTGTTCAACACCAAGCGCGCGATCACCAAAACCGAAGACATGCAGGGCCTGAAGTTCCGCGTGGGCGGCGGCATGGTGAACGACACCGCCAAAGCCCTTGGCATGAATGTGACGCTGAAGCCCGCCACCGAGGCGTTTGAATTGCTGTCTACCGGCGTGATGGACGGCACGCTCTTCACGGCAGAGAGCATCGAAGGCTTCAAGATCGACAAAATCATCCGACACGCCACCACCTTCCCCGGTGGCCTGTACAACACCAGCTTCGTTTTCATGATGAACGCGGATCGCTACGCCAAGCTCTCCGCCGACGAGAAAAAGATCGTGGACAAGCTCTCCGGCGAATATGCCGCGCGCCTCTTTGGCCGCGCTTGGGACAACGTGGACCGCCGTGGCATGGCCTACATGCAGGTCTCGGGCGTGCAGTTCACCAAGGCCGATGCCAAATTTGTGGCTGATGTGAAGAGCAAAACGGCACCGCTGGAGCAAAAGTGGATCAAAGACTCCGAAGCCAAGGGCTTGGTGGGTGCCTCGAAAGTGCTGGCCGAGTTCCGCGCTGAAATCGCCAAGGCCGAGAAGTAAGCGCCTGATGGCAGGCAAAGCGCGGCGCATCGGCCGCGCTTTTTTTTGACTTCACTTGAGCCCCCCCGCCATGCAACGCATTCTTTCCCTAGCCAGCGGCGGCCTGTGCGGCGGCGCGCTTTTTGCCATCATGGTGCTCACGTTTTTTGACGTGGGTGGCAGAAAATTCCTGGATTCCTCCATCCCCGGCTCGCTGGAGCTCACTGAGCTCTTGATGGTGATCGTGATCTTCGCGGGCCTGCCGCTGGTCACGGCTCGCAGCGAGCATGTGGTGTTTGATTCGCTGGATGCCTACATCCCCTCAAGCCTGCGCCGCGTGCAGCAGGCCCTTGTGCATGTGGTTTGCGCGCTCGCCATGCTGGGCCTGGCTTGGATCATGTGGCAAACCGGAGCGCAAATCGCAGGCTACGGTGAAACCACCGCTCAGCTCAAGATCAACAAAGGCCCCTTTGTGCAGGCCATTGGCGTAGCGTGCCTGTTCACCGCATTCGTGCACGCCTGGTTGGTGGCGCGGCCCACGCCTGCAGGCAGCAACGACGGCGAAGAAGCCACGCCCGGAGCCGCCACATGACCGAAGCCCTGCTCGGCTTTTTGGCCATTTTTGTGCTCGCGCTGCTGCGCTTTCCCCTCGCCTTTGCGATGGCGGGCGTGGGCATCGTGGGCATGGGCTTGGTACGCGGGTGGATGCCTTCGCTTGCCAGCGCTGCGCAGACCGTGCATGAAACCGGCTTTGCCTACACGCTCAGCGTGATCCCACTCTTCATTTTGATGGGTAACTTTGTAGCCCGCGCGGGCCTGGCGAATGAGCTTTTTGCCGCTGCCAACAGCTTTGTGGGGCATTTGAAAGGCGGCTTGGCACACGCCACCATCGCAGCCTGCGCTGGATTCGGCGCAATTTGCGGCTCATCGATTGCCACCGCAGCCACGATGTGCAAAGTGGCCTACCCCAGCATGAAAAAACACGGTTACAGCGACGCGCTTGCTACTGGCACGATTGCCGCCGGCGGCACGCTGGGCATCATGATCCCGCCCAGCACCATCATGGTGATTTACGGCATCGTGACCGAAACACATATCGGCAAGCTCTTTGCCGCAGGCGTGTTGCCCGGCCTCTTGATCGCGGCGCTTTTGATGTGTGCGGTGGCGTTCACCGCTTGGCGGCATCCCGAGGCGGCGCCTGAGGGCAGGCGCTCCAGCTGGGCAGAGCGCTGGAGCGCCGTTCGCGGCATCTGGGGCGTGTTGCTGCTCGTGATTTTGGTACTTGGCGGCATCTACGGCGGCGTGTTCACAGCCACGGAGGGCGCAGGAGTTGGCGCGGCTGGCGCGTTCTTGTTTGCGCTTGCCCGCCGCGCGCTCACCTGGCGCATCACCTTCGATGTGCTCGTGGAATCGGCCCGCACCACCGCCATGCTGTTCACGCTGCTGATCGGTGCCACGATTTTTGCGAACTTCGTGAACTTCACCTCACTGCCCGGCGATCTCAAAACTTGGATCACCGCTTCTGGCTTCACGCCCATCATGGTGGTGGTTGCGATGATGGCGATCTACGTGCTGCTGGGCACTGTGATGGAAGAACTCACCATGGTGTTGCTCACCATCCCGCTCTTTTTTCCCATCGTGATCGGCTTGGGCTTCGATCCGGTCTGGTTTGGCGTGCTGATCGTGATGGTGATTCAAATTGGCTTGATTTCCCCGCCTGTCGGCATGAACCTCTTTGTCATCAACGCCCTCTTGCCCAAGGTGGGTTTGGTCAACATTTTCAAAGGCACCTGGCCCTTTGTGGCGGCGCAAATCGTGGCACTGCTGACCTTGATTTTTGTGCCCTCGATCAGCTTGTGGTTGCCTTCGTTCATGCGGTGACCCGCTAGCGGGCTGACATCACCAGTTCGGCGCGCGCTTTTCCACAAACGCGCCTACGCCTTCTTGCGCGCTGGCATCCATCATGTTGCAGGCCATGGTTTGCGCGGCAAGTTGGTAGGCGGCGGCGCTGCCCATTTCCAGCTGCTTGCAAAAGAGCGTTTTGCCCATTTGGATCGGGAGCCTTGGCTTTTTGGCAATGGCAGCGCAGAGCTTCATGGTCTCGGCACGCAGGTCTTGCGAGCCCACCACGCGGTTCACCAAGCCCTGGTGTTTTGCCTCTTCGGCAGAGATGAACTCCCCCGTGAGCAGCATCTCCATCGCTGCCTTGCGACCCACATTGCGGCTGAGCGCGACACCAGGCGCGGCGCAAAAAAGCCCCAGGTTCACGCCACTCACGGCAAAGCGCGCTTCGCTGCTGGCCACCGCCAAATCGCACTGGGCAACCAGTTGGCAGCCCGCAGCCGTGGCAATGCCCTGCACTTCTGCGATCACCGGTACGCTCAAATTTGTGATCTGCTGCATGAGCTTGCTGCACAGCGCAAAAAGCGCTTGATGCTCAGCGAGTGAGTTGTGGGCCAGCATTTCCTTCAGATCATGGCCAGCGCAAAAGGCCTTGCCTTCGGCGGCGATCACCACGCTGCGCGCAGCGGCGTGCTCGTCCGCCTGGGCCAGCGCCGCCATCAGCGCGCGGATCATCGGCTCGCTGAGCGCGTTGTAGCGAGAAGGGTCGCTCAGCGTGAGGATCGTGGCCCCAAATTCCGCTTGCTCTGCGCGCACAAGATCAGCCATCAATACTCCTACTTATGTAGCATTACATGCAATAAATACGTGGACACGGAAGGTATTTTGCTTCAAATCCGGACCTTTCAAGCCCGCTGAGCCTTCTATAATCGCGGCACAACCTGCGGGCATCGTTCAATGGCAGGACCTGAGCTTCCCAAGCTCAAGATGCGAGTTCGATCCTCGCTGCCCGCTCCAACTGATCACACATCCCATCGACGCAGTCCCAGGCCGTTTATCCGTTTGGGGCCTCCCAGCGCCTGACTGCCCAGTGTCAACGGCCTGCCCCACAATCTCAGGCATGTCAGTTCCCCAATTCAAGTCTGGCGAATTTGCTTTCGCCAACAACACCAACCGCTTCTTAGGCTGCGCGCCACTCAGCAGCCAGCACCGTTTTGCGCTTGCAGGCGTGCCTTGGGACGGCTGCGTGACCAACCGGCCTGGCGCACGCTTTGGACCACAGGAAATTCGCCGCGCATCGCTGATGCTGGTAGATGGCGTGCACCCTTTGTTCGACGTTTCTCCGCTGCACGACATGGGCGACGCGGGCGATATGCGGCTGCCCAACGCATCTGGCTTGGATGCCGCGCGCCTGGCCATCGAAGCCGCCTCAGCGCCGCTTTTCGCAGCGCACCACCCCGTGTTTTTGGGCGGTGACCATTCGGTGACCCTGCCTTTGCTGAAAGCCGCCCATGCCAAACACGGCAAGCTGGCCTTGGTGCATTTCGATGCGCATTGCGACACCTGGGGCGACCATTTCGGCGAAAAGGCTGGCCACGGCACCTGGACGCGCGAGGCCATCGAGCTCGGTCTGGTGGATTCGACAAAAACCGTGCAAATCGGCATCCGATCCAGCGGCGAGCGCGCAGCGCGGGAATACGTGGCAGACCTGGGCGGCGCGATCTACACCGGCCGCCTGCTGCGCGGGCTGGATGGCGCGGCGCTCAGCCACATCTTGGAAGCGATTGGCAACCGCATTGGCAACACCCCCTGCTACATCAGCTTCGACATCGATTGCCTAGACCCCGCCTACGCCCCAGGCACCGGCACGCCCGAGCCAGGCGGCTTAACCAGCGCCCAAGCGCTCACCTTCATGGAGCACCTGAGCGCCAAGCTCAACACCATCGGCATGGATTGCTGCGAAGTCGCCCCCGCCTACGACCATGCCGAGCTCACCTCGCTGGCCGCTGCGACACTGGTGTGGACGTATTTGAGCGGTGTGATGAGCCGTGCGCGCTGAAGCTTTCTCGGTATTGCCCTGGCGTGAGGCCCACCACCTGGCGAAAGCGCCGCGTGAAATGGGCCTGATCGGCGTAGCCGCAGAGGTAGCCGATTTCAGCCAAGGGTGCATCCGTTTCGATCAGGTGGGTGGATGCGACAGCGGATCGCACGCGCTGCACGAGCCGCTGCCAGCGCTCGCCTGATGCCTGCAATTCGCGCTGCAGGGCGCGCGTGCTCGTGCCAAAAGCGCGCGCTGCGTCTGCCAGATCGGGCATGGTAACCAGCTGGCCCGCAAGCCAAGCGGCCAGCGCATCGGCGAATCGGCCTTCAGGCACTGCCATCGGCGCAGGCGGATGCGCAGGCTGCCGCGCCCGTGTCCAGCGCAACTGCCAGCGAGCGCTATTGCCTTCTTTCGAGATTGCAAGCAATGCTGCTTCTTGCGGATTTGGATACACCTGCAAGCCCGCCGCACTGGCAACCACCTTGGCGCCGACACTGCGCTCGATCAAACCAACCAGTACGCCCAGGATGAGCCAGTCTTCAGCGGGCTGAGGCGGCTCGGCAGCCATTGATTCATGCAGCACCTCCATCTCGCACTCGCCGACATGCAGCACGCGCGTGCGGTGGCGCGAGTGGATATAGCATTCCAAGCGCAGCCAACGGCGCAGCAAATCGGGGGCATGGGGAGCGGCAATCAGGGCATTGAGCGTGGCATCGGTCTCTAGGCCATGCACGCCCTGCCCCACCAGTACCAAACACCCCAAGCCGCCCGCCTTCACCGCTTGCACCAAGAGGGCACGTTTGTCGGCCAGGTCCACAGTTGCTGAATCGAGGCCTGGCGCGGGCAGTGCGATGCCTTGCAAAGCCAAGCCTCGCGCAATCAAGCGCATCAATGCCGCGCTTGAAAAGTCTGGGTCTGACTTTTGATCGGACATCGGCTCAGTTTAGAAGTGGAGTCTAAAGCGTTGCTTGAGGCGCAAGCGCGTGCGATCAGGCGCGCGGCAGCACGGAGCTGGCAGGAAATCGTTGGACGCGCACGCCGCTTGCGGCTCGAATGGCGTTGCCAATCGCCGCTGCGGCGCAGACGATGGCGGTTTCGCCGGCCCCGCTGGGCGCATCGCCCTCGTCCACCAGCACCACGTCCATGCGCGGCACATCGGCAAACCTGACAATCGGCGCATCGGCAAAGCTGCGCGCCTCGATGCCTGAAGGGCCAACGGAAAGCGCCTCCACCAGGGCCATGCCCACGGCCCACACCAAATTGCCCTCCACCTGCGCGCGCACCTGGGTGGGCTCAACCACACGGCCGCAATCGTGCGCGCACCACATGCGCCGCACGCGCACTCGGCCACTTTGAGCATGCACAGCCACCTCAGCCACCACGGCGGCAAAGCTTTTCTCCTTGTAGATGCCACAAGCGATGCCCCGGCCAATCCATTCATCGCCTTCTTGACCACGGCGAGGGGTTTGCGCCCACGCGCTGGCAGCCGCTGCGGCGCGCAGCACCCGCGCCAAGCGCGGCTCGCTGACTTGCGCGAGCCGAAAATCAAGCGGATCCACCCCCGCCTTGATCGCGCATTCATCCACAGCCGACTCGATTGCCAAGCCATTCGGCCCCGCGCCCAGGCCGCGCCACGGCCCTGTCAGCACCGGCAGGCGCACGAGGTCAAAGCCCACGTCTTGCCGGGGAACGTCATATGGCAAGGCTGCGCCGCGCGCCACACCGTTATCGCCGATGAAATCGGTGAATTGCTGCATCCAGGCTGGGAGCACGCCGTTCGTGAAGAGGATGTGGCTGCTCACAAAATGGTGCTGCCATTCGGCGATGCGGCCACCCTGTAACCGTGCCCGAAGCCGGTGAGATGAAGGTGGCCGATGAAAGCCTTGCCGCAGTTCTTGGGCGCGATTCCACTGCACCTTCACCGCACCGCCCAGGGATTTGGCGAGCACCGCCGCCTCCAGCTCTACCGTGCAAATGGTTTTACCCCCAAATGCGCCGCCCACGCGCATGCCGTGGACTTGCACCTGGCGCTCACTCAAGTCCAGCCGCTTTTGGATCACATCAGCTTGGTAGTACACATCTTGGCTGCCCACCCACAGCGCCATCGTCTCGGCCTCCCAGCGGGCCACGGCACAACGCGGCTCAATCGCTGCATGTGCGGCAAGCGGCACGTCGATTCGAATGTCCACATCCCATGCTTGATCGGCAGACAAGCTGGCCTTTTGCAGCCGATGCCTTGGGCTTGCTCGCTCGCGCCGCGCGCCATCGATGTCAAGCTCGGTCAAACTTGCCGTGCCAAGCACGCGCCACTGCGCCTGCAGCGCCGCTTCTACCGCGTCGAGCGCCGCTGGGGTGGCCGCCACGATGCCCACGCCCTGAGCCTTGCCTTGTGTGAGCAAAGGGCTTTCTACGATGGCGATGAAGCCGTTCACAAGCCGCGCAGCTTGACGGTTTGCGCTGAGCAACTCGCTTGCCAACTCCGGGCTCGCGTCAGCGCGCAGAACACGGCCGTAGTGCATACCAGGCAAACGCAGGTCGCTGGCGAATACCGGTTTGCCAGTGACGATCTCGCGGCCCTGAGCGAGCGGCCAGGTTTGTGCAGCACTCGGCTTGGCAAATGCCCGCAGCTCCGCCAGCGGTATCGGCTGGGCTTGCAGCTCGCCGCTGGCTTTTCCGCGAGCGAGGGCCTCTCGCAGCGTGGCGCAGGCTCGGGCCAGCGGCAAGGCAAAGTCGCCGATTGATTCGCTGCCCACTGTTGCGCGCACTCGGCCAATGCGGCGCGTGTCGTGCAGCACCACCGCCACTTGCTCGGGCGCTGCGCCCAGCTCTGTGCAGGCTATGCGGTGCATGGCCGTGCTGATGTGCTGGCCCATCTCTACGCGCGGCACGATGAGCGTGTAGCGGCCATCCACAAACGTGATCCAGGCCATTGCATCCTGCAACTTGGGCGCCGGTCGTTTGGGCACAACAGGGATGCTCGCGCAACCCGCCATCACCGCAACCCAAAGTCCAGAGAGCGAAATCAAGGTGCTGCGTCGCGTAATGGTTGGCGCGCTCATGCTGCCCGCTCCATCGAAGCGGCCGCCGCATGCACGGCCGCGCGCACGCGCTGCTGCGTGCCGCAGCGGCACAAATGACCATCGAGCGCTTCGTCAATCTGCGCGTCGCTGGGCTTGGGCACCCGCTTCAAGAGCGCGCAAGCGCCCATGATTTGCCCCGCTTGGCAGTAGCCGCACTGCGGCACGGCATGCTCTAACCACGCAAGTTGAATCGGGTGCAGCTTCTCGCCCACTGCCAAACCTTCCACCGTGGTGATCGCCTTGCCTTGCAGCTCGGCAGCCTTGAGCAAGCAAGAGCGCACCGGCTCGCCATCCACCCACACCGTGCACGCCCCGCAAAGCCCAAGCCCACATCCAAATTTCGCCCCCGTGAGCCCCAAGTGCTCGCGCAACACCATCAAAAGGCTGTCGTCGCGCCAAGACGAGTCCACAGCCAGTGTTCGGCCATTCACCAGCAGTTGCATCTGCATCTCCGCATCAAGTTTCAGATGCAATGATGGTGTCGATCCGCTCAGCTCCCGTATTGAACGAACGCGCCAGGATCGCGCACGAGGCTTACCAGCTTGCGGGATGCGAACCCGGCGGCATCGACGGCTTCAAACACTCTGCCCGCGCGCCATCAAAGCTCGCGGAATGCGTCAGCGCCGTGAGCTGGCCGAAGCCGCTGGATTCGGTGTAGCGGTAGGGCAAGACCAGGTCTTTGGGCGGCTGGGTGGGGATTTGCAAGCCGCCCTCCACCCGGCCCAGGCTGCGAAGCCAGTCTGCGGTACGGGCCAGGCTGATGTGGGCTTGCATGGCACCTAAGCCTTGCTCTCGCTGGCGCACGAGCATCGCGCAAGCGGCTGCCGCCAAGAGGTAGCCGCTGGCGTGGTCGAGGATTTGCATGGGCAGGGTTTTGGGGGCGGATTGCGTGAGATCCACGCCTGCGGCCTCAGATTCATCGGCGTTCAGGCCGGTAGCGGTTTGCACCAGGGAATCGAAGCCGCGCCGATTTGCCCAGGGGCCGATTTGGCCATAGGCGCTGAGGTTCACGCAGACGATGCCGGGGTTGAGCACAGCCAAGTCTTCGGGTGCAAACCCGTGGCGAGCGAGTGCGCCCGGTGCATAGCCCTGGATGAACACATCGGCTTCGCGCACGAGCTGCTTCAAGGTTTCTCGGCCCTCCGCCGGGCGCAAATCCACATGTGCAGATCGCTTGCCGCGAGAGGTATCGGCAATGGCTTCGATGTTGGGCAGGTGCGGGCCGTTGATGAGCAGCACGTCGGCCCCGTAAGCGGCCAAAGCCCGGCCAGCCACGGGCCCGGCGAGGATGCGGGTGAGTTCCAGCACCTTCAGGCCAGCCAAGGGGCGGTTGGCGTGGTTGTGGGCAGTTCCAAAGGCCCTTCTTTGCCAAAATTGACTCTCTGTCCTTGTACTTAAATCATTCGTTGCTACATTTTTGATATCGACCAGCGGCTGGGCA
>JAAFHN010000197.1 GCA_013298415.1 Comamonadaceae bacterium | reverse complement strand
TTCGGCCTTCCACGAAATCGTCGATCACAGGCAGGCGGCGAGGACGCGAATCGAGCTTGGGGCGGCAATTGATCAGGGCGCGGGTATAGGCATCCTTGGCATCGGTGAAGATGGTTTGGGTGCTGCCTACTTCTTTGATCTCGCCATGACGCATCACCACCACTTGGCTCGCAATCTCGCCCACCAAGCCCAAATCGTGGCTGATGAAAAGCATGCTCATCTGGTGCTTGTCTTGCAGCTTGGCCATCAGCTCCACGATCTGCCGCTGCACGGTCACGTCCAGCGCGGTCGTGGGCTCATCCGCAATCAAAAGCTTGGGCTCGCAGGCGATCGCAATAGCAATCATCACGCGCTGCTGCTGCCCGCCCGATAGCTCGTGCGGGTAGGCTTTCAAGCGCTCCTTGGGGTGCGGAATGCCGACTTCCGTGAGTAATTCGAGTGCGCGGTCCATGGCGGCCCGGGGCGAGAGACCCAAGTGAATGCGCACGATCTCAGCCACCTGCTCGCCCACGGTGAACACGGGGTTCAGCGATGTCATCGGCTCTTGAAACACCACCGATATTTCTTTGCCGCGCAGCGAGCGCATTTCAGGCTGAGTTTTCGTGAGCAGGTCTTGCCCGTTGTAGAGCACTTTGCTGTCTGTGCCGAGGATGGCGTTATCCGGCAGCAGACGCACGATGCTCATGGCGCTCACCGATTTGCCCGAGCCGGATTCGCCTACCAGGGCTACGGTGGCATTGCTCGGGATGTCGAAGCTCACGCCTTTGACGGCTTCAAAGCGCTCGGTTTTGGTGAGCTGAAAGCTCACGCGCAGGTTTTGTACGGAGATCAGAGGTGTTGTCATTTGGCGCTCCGGCTCAACGCAGTTTCGGATCGAGCGCGTCGCGCAGGGCGTCGGTCAGCAGCGCAAAGGCGGTGACAAACGTCGCCATGAAGACCGTGGCCGCAACGAGCTGCCACCAGATGCCGCGAACCAATTCGGTAGAGGATTCGGAGAGCATCGTGCCCCAGCTCACCATGTTCACTGGAACTCCGAGGCCCAAGAAAGACAAGATGACTTCAGTTTTAATGAACGCCACCGTGAGCAAACTCAATTGCACGAGTACCACGTGGCTCACGTTGGGCAGGATGTGCACAAACATGCGACGCGCATGGCTTGCACCGATGGCTTGGGCGGCGCGGACGTATTCGCGAGATCGGTGTTTGATGTACTCGGCACGGATCAAGCGGTACACGCCTGTCCAGCCGACGATGGACAAGATGATCACGATGGTCCATATGCCTTCTACGTGCTTGGCAAGCGGGCCTTGCTTGAGCACTGCGGCAAGTGCGAACACCAGCAAGATGTAGGGGATCGCACTCTTCACGTTGTAAACCCACTCAATCGCGTCATCGACCTTGCCGCCGAAGTAGCCAGCGCAGGCGCCCAAGATCGTGCCGATCAGGGTTGACATCAGCGCGGCAGCCAAGCCCACAAGAATAGAGACCTGTGCGCCCTTGACTGCCTTGGCAATCACGTCGCGGCCAAGCCTGTCCCCGCCGAAGGGCAGGGTAGGGCTTTGCACCGTTTCAGCGGTGGCGAGCTTTTTTGCGCGTTCTTCCACTTCTGCAAGTTTGGGAGCAAGCGGATCAATCTCGCCCAAGCTGATGCGCTTGGCTGTGGTTTCCACGTTGCCGCCAGCCAAGCCATCGTCTCTGGCACCCATGAAGTGCGGCGGTGCATCGGGCACGCCCACCTCGCGCTGCCAGTTGCCAGCCAGCAATCCTGTAGAGGCGGCCGCAACCATCAGCAAAAAGACAGAGACGATGACAAGGGAAATCAAGCCTACTTTGTCGCGCTTCAAACGCGTCCACGCTTGCGCCCACACGCCAGGGGACTTGGGCATATTGGTGAGATCGAGATTCACGGCGTTCATTTGAGTACCACCCTGGGGTCAACCCATTTGTAGAGCACGTCGGTGATCAAGTTGATCGTCATCGTGAGCACAGCCAAGTAAATCGTCACGGCCTGGATCACTGGGTAATCCGATCGGTTCACGGCCAGCAGCACCTCGCGGCCAAGACCCGGGATGGAAAAAAAGCTCTCAATCAGGAAGGAGCCCACAAAGATGTCGGGCAAGCGCGTGCCCACATTGGTGAGGATGGGGATCAACGCATTGCGCAGCACGTGCTTGAAGAGGATCGTGTTTTCGCCCACGCCTTTAGCCCGCGCGGTACGCACGTAGTCTTGGTTGATCTCATCCAAGAAGAAACTGCGGTACAGGCGGGTGATCGGCGAAAGCGCCACAAACACCGCCAACATGACCGGCAACGGCGCGTACTTCACCAGATTTGTCCAAAAATCTCCGCTCCAGCCTTGTACCGGAAACCACCCGAGCTGAAAAGCAAAGAGCCACTGGCCCACGATGATGTAGACCAAGAAGCTGATGGACAGCGCCACGGTCGTGATCACCATCACCGCCCGATCCGTGAGCGAGCCGCGCACATAGGCCACTGCCATGGCAAAGATGATCGCCAGAACCACCTCAATCACCAAGATGGGAATCATGATCGTGAGCGTGGCAGGTAGGCGCGAGGCAAAAAGGTTGCTCACGGTCTCATTCGTGGCCCAGCTTTTGCCCCAGTCAAACGTGACGATGGATTTCAGAAAAATCCCGAGCTGCACGTACCAGGGCTTGTCCAAGCCCAGCTGGGTGCGGATGGCATTGACCTGCTCCTGCGTGGCGTTCAGGCCGCCGATGATTTCGGCGGGATCGCCACCAAAGAACTTGAAGAGGCAAAACACGAGCAAGACCACACCGAGCAAGGTGGGGATCATTTGCCACAGGCGCCTCAGGATGTAAGACAGCATGACAATTTGAGGACAGCGTTTAGGGTTTGCGCAGCCCGAAAGAAGCGAAGGGCGCGATTATGCTTCGCGCTTTGTAGCGGAAGCATCAGCGTTTGCTCTGGCTTACTGGTGTTTTTGCGGATGCCTAAGGTGACATTTAGGCGGTGTTTTGGCAGCAGGTGTCGGGCCTTCACGAGAGGCTCGCCCCGCAAATGGAAGGTTTGTGACATGAAAAATTTAGGAAAACGCGCCATGCTTAAGGCGCTTGGCGCAGCAGCGGCCAGCGGTGTCGCCAGCACCGTGGGTGCCCAGGCTTCTGCTCCCGCACCGAGCGCGCGGCCGCAGTTTGCGCCACCGCCCAAGGCGGGGGAGAAGGTGTTTCGCTACGCCTTTTTGATCGCCGAGACGGGTTTTGATCCCGCGCAGATCTCGGATCTTTACTCCAACAACATCGTGCAAAACATCTGCGAAGGCTTAATGGAGTACGAGCATTTACAGCAGGCCAAGATTCGGCCGCTGACTTGCGAGGCCATGCCTGAAATCACCAACGATTTCAAAACCTTCACCTTCAAAATCAAAAAAGGCATATTTTTTGCTGACGATGCCGCGTTCAAGGGGCAAAAGCGCGAGCTCACCGCGCAAGACTATGTTTATTCCTTCAAGCGCTTCTACGATCCGGCCAACAAAAGCCCCAACCTCTACCAGCTGGAAAACGCCAAGATCATTGGCCTCACAGAATTGCGCAAGCAGGCGATGGCTGACAAAAAGCCCTTCCCCTATGACGTGGAGGTGGATGGCTTGAAGGCGCTGGACCGCTACACCCTACAGTTCAATTTGGCCGAAAGCAATCCACGCTTTGCGCTGGTCACGCTCGCCCAGGGCGCGCCCTTTGTGGCTGTGGCCCGCGAAGTGGTGGAGATGTACGGCGACAAGATCATGGAACACCCCGTGGGTACGGGGCCCTACCGCCTCACGGCCTGGAAGCGCAGCTCCAAAATGGTGCTGGAACGCAACCCGAACTACCGCCAAACCGAATACGACTACGAAGCGCCTCCGGGCGACGCGCGCAAGGCGGCGATTGCAGCAAAACTCAAAGGCAAAAAAATGCCGCTGGTGGACCGTGTGGAAGTGGCCGTGATCGAAGAATCGCAGCCGCGCTACCTGGCCTTCATGAACGGCGAGACCGACATGATTGAGCTACCAGGTGAGTTCATCAACATCGCAATTCCGAACAACAAACTCGCCCCCAATCTGGTCAAGGCTGGCATCACCTGGGACCGGGTGGACAACCCCGATGTGGCGATGACTTTCTTCAACATGGAGCACCCGCTCGTGGGCGGCTATACGCCCGAGAAGGTGGCGCTGCGACGCGCTATTGCATTGGCGCAAAACGAAACCGAGCGCAACCGCCAGATTTACCGCAACCAAGGCGTGATTGGGCAGGGCTTGATCCCCCACAACACCTTCGGGTTTGACAAAGACTTGCGCACGCCCATGAGCGAATTCAGCATCGCCAAAGCCAAAGCCCTGCTTGATACCTACGGCTATGTGGATAAAAACGGCGACGGATGGCGCGAGCAGCCGGATGGCAAGCCACTGGTGCTGGAAATGGGGTCTCAACCCGATGGTCTCTCACGTCAAATGGCTGAGCTGTGGAAGAAGTACATGGATTCGATCAACATCAAGATCGAATTCAAAATTGCCAAATGGCCTGAAAACCTGAAAAGCTCGCGCGCAGGCAAGTTGATGATGTGGGGCGTGGGTTGGAATGGCGGCTCACCCGATTCCGACACTTTCGCTGCGCTCGGCTACGGGCCGAATAAAGGCGGCGCGAACCACTCTCGCTTTGCTTTTCCGAAGTTCGACGAGATCTACGTGAAGCAGCGCGCGATGGCGGATTCGCCTGAGCGCGCAGCCCTTCTGCAGCAATGCTCTAGGCTGGCTACGGCCTACATGCCCTACAAAATCCACGTACATCGCCAGCGAAGCGATCTGGTCCAGCCGCGCGTGATCGGCTGGGTGAAGCATCCCTTCCAGCGAGACACCTGGAAGTGGTTTGATGTGGCGGATGTGGTGAAGGCTTGACGGGGCCTAGAACCGCCGGACGCAAAAGACGCAGAGGTCTCGCAACAGACGCAAAAAAAGCCTGGTTTGACTTCCACGGCGTTAGTGCCAATTTTGTAGCAATGAATGTTGTAAATATCTGGACAGAGTATGGTTTTTGCCTGATTGGGACTGTGCCTCAGAGAGGAACCCGTTCGCCCTGAGCTTGGTCGTTGGGCCTGCCAGGGGCTTCGACAGGCTCAGCCCGAACGGAGGGATCGATGCATCTGAGCCATGATCCTAATCAAGGGTTTCTGCGACTCATTTTTGTTCCAGTCACTTGCCGAAGAATCTTTAGCGTTTTTGCGAAGTTTTTGCGGCTTTTGCGTCCAAACGGCTGTTGGTTCCCGACCCAACACCTACCGCAGCACCCCCTCAAACATCATCACCTGCACCGCATCGCCCACGGCCAGGTTGCCGCTGTCGTGGGGGAGCACGATCAGGCCGTTGGCCTGGGTCATGGAGCTCAGCACGCCTGATCCCTGCTGGCCAGTCGTGCGCGCGTAGAGATGGCCGTCTGCGCCCAGGCTCACGATGCCGCGCTGGTACTCGGTGCGGCCCGGCTTTTTGCGCATCGCTTCCAGGCTTTTGGCTTGCAACATCGGCGGCTGCGCATCGTTTGCACTCATGAGGCGCAGCAGGGCCGGGCGCACAAAAGCCAAAAACGTGACCATTACGGCGACCGGATTGCCCGGAAGGCCGAAGAGCAGGGCGTGGCGCTCGAGGGAGGGCACCGCTGCTTCATCTTTGGTAATGCTATCAAAAGTAGAGCGTTGAACGTTGATTTCA
>JAAFHN010000180.1 GCA_013298415.1 Comamonadaceae bacterium | reverse complement strand
ACCTGCGGTAAGGCGTGTACTTTTCCCCACTCCCTCCCCCCGCCCTCCCTCGCCCCGCCGGGCGAGAGAGGGAGCCTTCATTTGACCTGCGCGTTGGCTGGAAGACCTACCGACGGCTGAGGTTGCAGTGCATGGTTGGCACTCCACTCCCTCGCACGGGGGCGGGTAGCGCGCGGATGCATGAGCGCTGGCTTGGCTCTGGTTCCCCGACCCGTCGCACGCCACCGCCTGATCCAACGCACAGGTTGCCTCGCACCACCCGCCCCCGTGCAAGGGCGTTGAGCGCCACCACCGATGCGACTTATGCGCCGGTAGGTCTTCTTGGCATGTCGAAGGGTCAAATGAAGGCTCCCCTCTCTACCCCGGCGGGGGTAGAGAGGGGCTGGGGGAGAGTGGGGGATAGTACAAGCCTACGGCAAGCAAACCAAACCGAGAATAGCTACACTTTACATAGCATCAAACATAACAAATACGATGACAAAGGAGACACATGAACAAAAAACAATCCCTTTTCACCAAACTCTGGCAATCCCACCTGATCCAGAGCTTCCCAGACGGCACTGACCTCCTACACATCGACCGCGTGCTGCTCCACGAACGCACCGGCGGCGTGGCCTTGCAATCGCTCAAAGAGGCGGGCCACAAGGTCAAACATCCCGAGCTGGCGTTTGCCACGCTGGACCACATCGTGGACACCACGCCGAACCGCAGCGACCAAACCCGCATGCCCGGCGGCGAGGCCTTCATCCGCGTGACACGACAGGCCACGAAGGACGCGGGCATCAAGCTCTTTGACCTGCACGACCCGCAGCAAGGCATCGTGCATGTGCTCTCGCCCGAGCTGGGGATCGTGCTGCCAGGCTTGACCCTCGTGTGCCCAGACAGCCACACCTGCACGCAGGGGGCTTTAGGCGCGCTCGCCTGGGGCATTGGTTCCTCAGAAGCCGAGCACGCCCTCGCCACGCAAACCCTGCGCCTGCGCAAACCCGAGTGCATGCGCGTGAGCTTCGAAGGTGAACTGGCACCCGGCGTGACTGCCAAAGACATGGCGCTTGCTTTGATCGCCCGCTTCGGCGCGGCAGGCGCGCAAACCCGCGCGGTGGAATTCGCCGGCTCTGCCGTGCAAAGCCTGAGCATGGAAGCCCGCATGACGCTGTGCAATCTGGCGGTCGAGTTCTCAGCCTTCACCGCCGTGATCGCCCCCGATGAAACCACCTTCGCTTACCTGCAAGGTCGCCCGCATGCGCCAGAGGGCGAGGCGTGGGAGCGCGCGCTTGAGCAATGGCGCGAGCTGCGCAGCGACCAGAGCGCAGCGTTCGACGCAGAGCTGCACATCGACGCCTCCACGATCCAGCCGATGGTGACCTGGGGCACCAGCCCCGAGCATGCTTGCGCGCTCAGCGATGCCGTGCCCGAGCCACAAACGGATTCGCACCGCAAAGCTTTGACCTACATGGGCTTGCAAGCCGGCCAAGCGCTGGCATCGCTGCCCATTCAGGCAGCCTTCATCGGCTCATGCACCAACAGCCGCTTGAGCGATTTGCAAGCCGCTGCCGCCGTGTTGCAAGGCCGCAAAGTGGCAGCGGGCGTGAAGGCGATCTGCGTGCCGGGCTCTACCAGCGTGAAGCGCGTGGCCGAGGCGCTGGGCCTGCACAAGGTGTTTGAAGCCGCAGGCTTTGAGTGGCGCGAATCGGGCTGCTCGATGTGCTTTTTCGCAGGGGGCGAAGGCTTTGCGCCCGGCGAGCGCACGATCAGCACCACCAACCGAAACTTCGAAGGCCGCCAGGGCCTAGGCGTGAAAACGCACCTGGCAAGCCCCGTGACGGTGGCGGCCTCGGCGGTGCTGGGGCGCATTGGTTCTTCGGCTCAACTGGACACGCCGACGGTTGGCCCTGAGGCACCGCAGAGCATGGGCTTCGATACCTCAGCCCGAACGGAGCACGGTGGAAAGGTTTCCAATGACTGAGCCCCTGGTGCTGCATGAAGGCCTTGCAGTCGCACTGCTGCGAGCGAATGTGGACACCGACGCGATCATTCCTTCACGGGAGATGAAGACAGTTGGCAAAACCGGCTTGGCCGACGGGCTTTTTGCGCCCTGGCGCTACTTGGATGCCGATGCGCGCACGCCGAACCCTGAGTTCGTGCTGAACCGGCCGGAGGCCCAAGGCGCATCCATCTTGCTCGCAGGCCCGAATTTCGGTTGCGGCTCCTCGCGTGAGCATGCCGTGTGGGCGCTCAAAGAGTATGGCTTTCGCGTGATCATCGCGCCGAGCTTTGGCGCGATTTTTGCGGCGAATTGCGTGCGAAATGGCTTGCTACCTGCCGTACTGCCCGAGGCGGTGGTTCAGGCACTGGCAGGGCATCCGAACTTGCGCGTGGACATCGCGAATCTAGTCATCAGCGCACCCGATGGAGCCATGCACGCCTTCCCGCTCACGGCAGACAACCAAGAAATGCTGCTCACCGGGCTGGATGCCATCTCCCGAACCCTCACTTTCATGCCGCAAATCGATGCGTTTGAAGCCCACGACCGCCTTGCACGCCCTTGGGCCTATGTGTAAAATCAACCCGTCAATACACATCCACGCAACTTCCCATGCGCACCAACATCGACATCTCTGACGATCTCATGGCCTCGGCCATGGAGGCCAGCGGCTTGCGCACCAAGCGCGAGACGGTGGAAGCGGGCCTCAAACTGTTGGCACAGCGCCGCAAGGCCTACGCAGGCTTGCTCGCACTCGGCGGCATTTTGAAAGACGAGCCGTGGCCCGAGCCGATGGATGATGGCTCGCCTGGCCCGCGCGTGCGCGTCGCTCCCGTCACCAAATCCGCGCCCCGTCGCCGCAGCCGCAATGCTGCTGGCCCGCGTGCCCTTGTCGCCGCTACATGAGCGTTTTCGTTGATTCCAGCGTCTGGATCAACCACTTTCGAGGCACGCAAACCCAAGCCGTTCGCTGGCTTCGCCAGATTCTCGAAACCCAAGAATGGTCGGTGATCACGGGCGATTTGGTGCTGATGGAAGTGCTGCGAGGCTGCCGTTCTGAGGCCCAAGCGCTGAAATTTGAATCGGCGCTGCTGGCAGTGGACGTGGCGCAGATCGCAGGGCTGGACGAATCCATCCGCGCCGCAGCGCTGTACCGCAAGCTGAGAGCGCAGGGCATCACCATGTCAAAAGCCGTTGACCTGTTGATCGCATCTTGGTGCATTCACGAAGGCGTGAGCTTGCTGCAAGAAGACAAAGACTTTTTGCCGCTTGCCCCATTCGGCCTTCGCCTTGTATCGCTAAGCTGAGCCGGCGCGCGTGGCATCCAAGGCTGCCAACCGCCGCCAAAGCGTGGTGCGGCTGATTCCCAAGCTCTCCGCAATCTGATCGCGGTTGCCGGGGTGCTGCTCCAGGGCTTGGAGCAGCTCAGCATCCGTGAGGCGCTGGCGCTTGCCGGCTCGCTTCGGCGCATCGTCACGCACGGGCAGTGCAGCTGTGCGAGGCGTGAGCAGTGCGGCAAGTGCTTGCGCCTTGCCAGGGGCCAACTCCGGCGCTTCGAGCAAAAACTGCGCGTAGTCCACTTCCGCCAAATTGCGCTGCGATTGCAAAAACACCGCAAAGCGCTCCATTAGGTTTTCAAGCTCGCGGATGTTGCCCGGCCAATCGTGTTGCTGCAAATGTGGCAAAAGCGGCGTGAGCACAGCTTGCGCGGGCACGGCTCGGCCAGAATCGCGCAGCTTGGCTTGCAAAAGCCGAAGGGCCAGCACGGCAATGTCGTCAGCACGTTCGCGCAGCGCGGGCAAGCGCAGGTGCAAGATGTTCAGCCGGTAAAACAAATCCGAGCGAAAGCTGCCTTTGGCGATGTGCTCTTGCAGCGGCCTGTGTGTGGCGGCGATCACGCGCACGTCAATCGCTGTGGGCGAATTGCTGCCGAGGCGCACGATTTCGCGCTCTTGCAGCACGCGCAAGAGCCGCGTTTGCAGCGAGATCGGCATGTCGCCAATCTCATCCAAAAACACCGTGCCCGTGTGCGCCGCTTCAAAAAGCCCCAAGCGCCCGGCCTTGCGCGCGCCCGTGAACGAGCCTGGGTCGTAGCCAAAGAGTTCGCTTTCTAAAAGTGATTCCGGGAAAGATGCGCAATTGAGCGCCACGAACGGCCCTCGGCTGCGCGCACTCGCGTTGTGAATCGCTTGCGCAAAAAGCTCCTTGCCAGTGCCGGTTTCGCCTGTGATGAGCACGGTGGAGCTTGTGCGCGCGCAGCGCTCGGCCACGGATCGCGCATGCAAAAGCGATGGGCTCGTGCCTGCAATGGCATCGAAACTGTAGCGCGCGCCCACGGCCTTGGGACGCGGCTGGCTGCGGATGGTGCTGTCTGCGCGCTGGATGGCAAAAGTGTCGCGCAGCGTGAGCAGCGCGCCGGTGATTTCGCCGCGCTCCACAATGGCTGTGCGGTTCATCAAGTAGCTGCCGGTTACAAGCCGCACCACCACGTCCACTTCGTCTTCTTGCCCACTCAGGATGCCCGCGAGCGATAGCTCGGTGGCCACATCCGGCAACCGCTCGCCCACCAGGCGCCGGGGCGCATCGGCATCGTCTAAGCCCAAGGCCTTTTGCATCAGCGGATTGATGGCCGTGATGCGGTGGCGCGGATCCACGGTAAGGATGGCTTCGTGCAAATGCGCGAAGGCTGCATTCAAGTTGTCGTAGCGCGCGGCCTGGCGCAGCGCTGTCTCGCCAATCTGTATGGCCTCTTCCAGCGCCCGCTCTATTGAGTTGCTGGTGTAAACAAGCACGCCCTGCATGCCGTGCTGTGCAGCCAAATCCACGATCAAGCTGGAGCCCAGCACCACTTCCACGCCCTGGCGTTGAAGTGCTGCAAACGCCAGCCGCGCTTCATCCAAGGTTTCATAGCTGTGCTGGATTACGTTCACGCTCAGCATTTCTTTCAGCGATCCCAGGCTGGGCATGGTTTCTTTGAACACCACCATCCCGATGCGATCCGACACCTCGCGCGCACGCTGTAAGCCTTGCAGCAGATCAAAACCCGTGACTTCGATGCTCACCACAGGAATGTCGAGCTGGGCGCGCAACAGCACGGCATTCGATCCCGCGCTCACCAGCACATCGGTTTCACCCTGCGCCTGCAAAGCTCGCCCATGCGCAATCGCATCATCCAAGATCACTTCATCCAACACCACATCGGCGCGTTTGCGGTACTTCAGCTCCGCATCCACCAAAAGCCGCGTGAGCGATTTGTAGGTGAGCACGCAAATGCGGGGCTTACGCAGCTCGCTGCGCGGCTCATGGCGTGGTTCTGGTCGGTTCATTGCACCAGTCTATTTGAAACACGTACTGTTTCAAATCTTCGGTGTTGGTGCAAAACCACCGTATTTCTAGGTTCAAACCCTAGGCTCGAAACATTCCCGAGTGCGTGGCACGGGTTTTGCGCAACAGTTGCCCAATGTGCCATCCGGCTCATCTTGCATTTTTAGACCTACCGGAGATCCCATGCTGCTCAAGCCCACTCCCCTTGCCGCCCAATGCGCCCGCGCCGGGTTGCTCACCTTGATCGCTGGCACTGCCTTCGCCCAAACCCCGGCGCCGCAAACGCAGGCGCGCATCGAAGTCACGGGTTCGAACATCAAACGCCTGAGCGTGGAGGGCCCAGCCCCCATCCAGGTGATGACGCGCGAAGAAATCGCATCGAATGCCAAGAACACGGTTGGCGAACTGCTGCGCGACATCACCGCCAACAGCGGTGGCAGCTACTCAGAGAGCTCCATCAACAACCAATCCGGCGCTGCGGGCATCTCGCTTCGTGGCCTGGGCCAAAAATCCACGCTCGTGCTCATCAATGGCCGCCGCATGGCCAACCATGCAATTGCGCAAAACGGGCAAGACACCTTTGTCGACTTGAACAGCATCCCCAAAAGCGCAGTGCAGCGCATTGAGGTGCTCAAAGACGGCGCATCCGCCATATACGGCTCAGATGCCATTGCAGGCGTGGTGAACATCATCTTGCGCAAAGACTTCAAAGGTCTGGAAATCGGGGGCAATGCCGGTGAATCCAGTCAGGGTGGCTTGGGCGAGCGCGATGTGGT
>JAAFHN010000265.1 GCA_013298415.1 Comamonadaceae bacterium | reverse complement strand
ACCGGCGGCACAGCCGTTGCCAACATCCTCGACGAAGCCGAGCAAAAAATCTTGGCTGTGGGCGAAGAGAGCTCGCGGCTCAGGCAAGGCTTTGTGAGCATGGACAAGCTGGTCGTGGAGCTGCTCGACCGTGTGCAGGAAATGGCCGACAACCCACAAGACATCACCGGCGTGCCCACAGGCTTTGTGGACTTTGACCGCATGACCAGCGGCATGCAAGCAGGTGACCTGATCGTGCTCGCTGCGCGGCCCTCGATGGGCAAAACTTCACTTGCCATCAACATCGCCGAGCATGTGGCACTGAACGAAGGCCTGCCGGTTGCGGTGTTCTCCATGGAAATGGGTGCGGCGCAACTGGCCATCAGGATCGTGGGCTCGATTGGCCGCATCGATCAAATGCGTCTTCGCACTGGCAAGCTGCACGACGAAGAATGGCCGCGCTTGACCGAAGCCATCGAGAAGCTGCGCCAGATCGAGCTGCACATCGATGAAACCCCAGGCCTCACGCCCGGCGAGCTGCGCGCCAATGCCCGCCGCTTGGGCCGCCAATGCGGCAAGCTCGGGCTGATCGTGGTGGACTATTTGCAGCTCATGAGCGGATCTGCTGACGGCAGCGGCGAAAACCGCGCCACCGAACTGGGCGAAATCTCGCGCGGCCTGAAGGCGCTGGCCAAAGAGCTGCAATGCCCCGTGATCGCGCTTTCGCAGCTCAACCGCAGCGTAGAAACCCGCACCGACAAACGCCCCATGATGAGCGACCTGCGCGAATCCGGCGCCATTGAGCAAGACGCCGACGTGATCATGTTCATCTACCGCGACGACTACTACAACAAAGAAAGCAAAGAGCCCGGCGTGGCCGAAGTCATCATCGGCAAACAGCGAAACGGCCCCACCGGCACCGTGAAGCTCGCCTTTCTGAAGCCCATCACCAAGTTTGAGAACCTGGCGTCTACCGATGCGTTCTAGGAAACGCTACGCTTTTTGTAGCTACACATGTTGCAAATACCTGGACAGGCATGGTATTTTCGGCAAACTTTCTGCAAATCAGGCATGCCAGCGTGTCAAGCCCGCTTGAAATGCCTGTTTCCCAGTACCAGGCAGCCGCTTGAAGCGGTTGCCTCCAGCCCAATGGCGTCGGGCAAAAATGCATTGATCGTTTGCGCATTGGTGCGCACATGCCCAGTTGCGAGCGTGCAGCGGTAGCGCACTGGGCATTCGCTCAGCGCGGCAGGCAGCATCAGTTGGTCGGCCAAATGCTCACCCACTGGGGCGTCATGCCGCAAATAGGCCTGCATCGCTTCACATGCGTCTTGCGCAAGACCCTCGGCATTCACACCCCGTTTGGCATACACCGTGGCCTGCTCAAAACAGTGCTCAAACTGCGCATGCAAAATCAAAGCGCCGCCTGATCCGGTTCCTGCACGTTGGCTGCGGTTGTGCAAGACATCCGTAGCCCAACCCAGGCGCTGTTGCACCACCTCTAGCCAGCGCTCAGCCACATGTGCGGGCAAGCCGGCATGCAAAGCAGTTGCTTCCACGCGGAGCAATGCGCCGCGTTGGCCCAATTCACACGGCATCGCCCAAGACCTCGGTTCAATGCGCACCATCACTTCACCGCCTCCGGTGGGATAAAACCCGGCCTGGCGTAGCTCGATGCTGCAGCCTTGCCCCAGCAAAGCGCTGAGCGCTTGCATGAAGTGGCTGGTGGGTGCCATTGCGCCGTGCGTGCCGCCGCTCAGGCGAAGCTCGCTCGGCGCTCCCGCCAGCGTCAACGGCCAAAGCACGGTTTGCAACACCAACATCGTGCTGCCTGCAGAGCCGATGGCAAAGTCATAAGCACCAGGCACCACGGCTTGAGGCTGAAACACCAAAGTCTGCGACCCCAGCCCAACTTGTGCGCCACTGGCTTGTGCGGCGCGCGAGCCCGGCGCGATGCGCCGCGCCGCATTCACGCAAGCCAAGTGCTGGCGCATCAGGCCAGGCTTAGGCCTCTTGGCGCGGATGTTGTGCAAGCAAAAGGGCTGCTGCGTGACCAGGCTCAAAGCGAGCGCGGTGCGCAACACCTGCCCGCCGCCCTCCCCTTGGCTGCCGTCGATTTCAATCATGACCTGCCCCTAGCCCTTCACACACAACACTTGCTTGAGCACGTAGACGACATCCACCAAATCGCGTTGGGCATGCATCACCGCGTCGATGTCTTTGTAGGCCATGGGAATCTCATCGATCACGGCTTCATCTTTTCGGCACTCCACACCTTCGGTTGCACGAACTTGGTCTGCCACGGTGAACATTTTTTTGGCCTTCGTGCGGCTCATGGCGCGCCCAGCGCCGTGGCTGCAGCTCATGAAACTCTCGGGGTTGCCTTTGCCGCGCACGATGAAGCTCTTGGCCCCCATGCTCCCGGGAATGATGCCGAGTTCACCCGCCTTGGCGCTCACCGCGCCTTTGCGCGTGAGGTAAACCTCTTGCCCAAAGTGCGTTTCCTTTTGCACATAGTTGTGGTGGCAATTCACCGCTTCCAAGTGCGACTCAAAGGGCTTAGGCACGATCGCGCGCAAGGCTTGCAGCGTGCGCTGCATCATCACCTCTCGGTTGAGCCGGGCGAAGCGCTGGGCCCAGCCCACGCCGCGCACGTAGTCGCCAAAGTACTGTGCCCCTTCTTCAAAGTAGGCCAAGTCCTCATCAGGCAAGTTGCGTTGGTGCAATTGCGCGTCGCGTTTGGCGAGCTCAATGAAGAGCGTTCCCATCGCGTTTCCCACGCCGCGTGAACCGCTGTGCAGCATCACCCACACACTGCCCTGCTCGTCCAAACACACCTCGATGAAGTGGTTTCCCCCGCCCAGCGTTCCCATGTGGCGGTGGTTGTTGGTGTTGCGCAAGCGCGGGTAGTCTTGGCAGATTGCCTCAAACTCATCTGCGAGCTGCGCCCACGCCGCATCAGCCTCGTTCGGCGGTGAGTCCCACGAACCTTTGTCGCGATTGGAGCCCTTGGCCCTGAATTGCTTGGGCGTCATGCCGTGCGGCACGGCCTTTTCAATCGCAGCGCGCAAAGGCGCCAAGTTGTCGGGCAAATCTTCGGCGCGTAGCGAGGTTTTGCAGGCAATCATCCCGCAGCCGATGTCCACACCCACCGCCGCGGGGATGATCGCGCGCAGGGTAGGAATCACGCTTCCCACCGTGGCACCAATGCCGTAGTGCACATCGGGCATTGCAGCCACGTGCTTGAATACCACCGGCAAACGTGCGGTGTTTTCCAACTGCTTGCGCGCCTCGCCTTCTACGGGCACGCCATTCGTCCACATCTTGATCGGCGCGCCGCTGGCGACTTGAATTTCTTGGTAGTTCATGGCGTTGATTCTTTCAATTCAGATTGTTGTTCGTTCAGGGCATCCATGACATGGTCGAAGACCCAGTCACGTAAGGCTGGCCAATCCCAGCGGCCTCTTGGCGGGTCGAGTGGCGCATATGCCATTTCCGCATTGGCGACCAAGGCTGCGGCCGCTGCCTGCAGATTAAGTGGACTCAGCAATGCAGCAGTCACTTGACGATTGAACTCTGGGCGATCAGACCCAAACGAATTGCCCACTCGTCGTTCAGGCCAGAACCACAGCCAAGTCGATGCAACAAAATGCTCGACGGCCGGCGGGGTCTCAAATGCCAACCAACTCTCGAGCAGCGGCTCAATTTCGAGCGATGCATAGCTGAACATCACGAGCACATCAAGCGCCTCGCCGCCCTGGAACAAGTTGCCACGCTTAAATGCGCCTTCGCTCAAACCGTGAGAAAAGAAGGCCAGCGCAAAACGTTGCAAACACTCTCGCTCGTCTGCTGTCCAAGTCTCGGGCTGGCTGATTCCCATGCGATCCAGTGTGATCTCCGTCGAGTGCCGAAGGCTTGCACCCTGCGCAAGCAACTCGGCGATGCGGGGCATGAAGTACAGCACTTCGCTCGCCGAATGACCCGGATCTTTAGCGCTGTCGTTGTACTCGAACACCAATCGCGCAGTGATTTCGCGCAGCGGCAGCTCTCGCATCGCGCGCTCGTCTTCAGCGCTCATGCAGCAGCCGGTGCAAACGTTCAAAAAGTGCTTGGGCGCGCTGTGTCGGCTCATGACCAGATACAGGTCGGCAATCGCCTCGCGCAAAGCCTGCGCGGTTGGTGCGTCGCCGTTGAGCACAACAATCTCTTCGGCCTTTGGAAATTGTCGCTGACGGTTTGCGGTTTTCATGGTGTTCTCACTGACAGGGTGGCCGCTCTGCTTCGGCCACCCCTTCTCGCTTCGATGTGCCCGTGGATGCGAGCAGAAGAGGTATTGCGAGAACTGTGCCAGGCGCGCGCCGAAAGCAAGAAATCCACGTTAAACCATTGATTTAATTGATTTTTAGGCGGTTTTCTCAAATCTCATGCGCATAAATCCTTGTTCGGCATGGCATACAGATCTAGCAATTTATCTATGAAAATAGATGAATGAAATCCACTGTGATCATCGGCTTTTTGGGCACTGTGCTGGACTCCGGATTGGGCGCAGCGCGTTGGGACAAGTGGCGGCCGACGGTGGCCCTGGCGCAACATGAGGATTTAGAGCCAGCGCGCCTGGAAATTTTTTATCCGCGCTTTGCCACCACCCTGAAAGACCGGGTGGCTGAAGACTTCGCCCAGCTATCCCCAAGCACTGAAATCCGCCCCACCCTTTTGGAGCAGAAAAACCCCTGGGACTTTGCCG
>JAAFHN010000614.1 GCA_013298415.1 Comamonadaceae bacterium | reverse complement strand
TCGCCTGAGCATGAGGCGGCTCGGTTTGGGCAGGTGGCGGATGCGTTGGCGAGTTTGCGGCCGGTGACGATTGCGGTGCTGAACGGCTCTGTGTATGGCGGGGCGACGGATTTGGCTTTGGCCTGCGATCTGCGGCTGGCACTTGCCGGCACCGAGTGGCGCATGCCAGCTTGCGCGCTGGGCCTGCACTTTTATGCCGGCGGTTTGCAGCGCTATGTGAGCCACTTGGGTGCGAGCCGGGCCAAGCAGGCGTTTTTGCTGGCGCGGCCGATGCCGGTGAGCTGGCTGGCCGAGGCGGGTTTGTTTGCAGACGTATGCGACACGGTGGCTGAGCTGGATGCTGCGGCCGAGGCCGCCGTGCGCGATGTGCTCGCGCTTTCGCCGATGGCAGCGCAGACGACGAAAGCGACGCTGACTGAGATGGCCGCAGGGCAAGTCGATCTCGCACAAGTCGCAGCGCGGGAGCAGGCTTGTGCGGCGAGTGATGCATTTGCCAATGCAAAAGCGGCGGCGAAGAAGCGGCGTAAGGGCTAGACGGGCACTTGCAGCCACCTCGAGGTTGAGGGTCTGGGCGATGCCCTTCGACAGGCTCTTAAGAAACAGTATTTTTGTCCATTCAAATCAATGAGTTACGCAGGTGTTGTGGGGGTTAACGCATCCGCCTGAGGCGTGCAAACAGTGCGTGGTACCAGCTCCATGCCGAGCTCGGCGGCCCTGTGTTGGAGTGCTTTAAGGCGACGCTTTTGTAAGCGCTGACTGTGGCGCTGGAGCTGCTCCATCGCAAACTCTTGTTGACCGCTGAGCATGGCGTAGACGATGCGCGCGAGCTTGTGCGCGGTGGCAACAATCGCTTTGGCTGAGCCCATGCGCAGGGCTGCCCTGCGGTAGAAGTCGCCCATGGCGCACCTGGAGCGGCTCAAGCCCATGGCTGAGAGCTTGAGTGCTCTGGCAACGCGATTGGGGATGCGTTTGGTGCGCCCGCTCAAGCGCTTGCCGCCCGAGATGCAGGTGCCGGGCGACAAACCCAGCCATGAGCAAAACTGCTTGGCCGAAGCGAAGCGCCCCAGGTGGGGGCCGAGCTCGGCAAAGAGTTTGAGCGCTGTGCCCGCGTCGATGCCGGGCGCAAGCGTCAAGTCCACGCCCCAGGCGGCCAAGAGCATGGCGCGGGCCTCAAAGCCTGGGGTGTTCTTGCGTCGGCCTTTGTTGGCGTGTGCGACCAAGTCCTTGTCGTGTACCGCAAAGGCTTGGAGGGCCTGAGCGATTGCTTGATCGAGTGTGGTGATTTGTGCGCTGCAAAAGTCATAGGCTCGCAGCTCGTGCGCCAGGCTGTACAGATGTGCGGCGCTGTAGCTGCCCGTCAAGGCTTGTTGGAGTTGCTGCTCGCTTGCCTTGACGCGGTAGTTGCGCAGCTTGGCGAGTTCTTGGGGATCACGCTGCCCTGCGACGATGGCGCGGATGATTTGCAAGCCGGTTGCGCCGCAAACGTCGCTGAGCACGCTTTGCAACTGCAAGTTCATCTGGCTGAGCGCCTTTTGCATGCGTTGGGCGTGGCGGGCGCGTTCTTCGAGTGTGACTTCGCGCAGCCGCACCAATTCGCGCAGCTCACAGACTTCGGCGCTGGGACGATGCGCCTTTGTCAGTAGCCCAAAGCTGTGGAGTTGCTGCAACCACTGGCAATCCAGCACATCGGACTTGCGGGCCTTCACATGCCGCACGGATTTCGCATCTACGAGCCACACGTCAAAGCCGTGAGCTTGCAACAGCTCATAGAGTGCCACCCAGATTCGAGTGCCACCGTGTCAATGCCGCAGTCTTTGAGCCAAGCGCACAGCGCCAGCAGCTCATCGGTGCAGCAGCCAAACTCGCGCACCTTGTCTTGCGCTTTGGGCCCCACTCGACGTGCGCCCACGGCTACAAAGTGGCTCTTGCTGCCCACATCTATGCCAGCGGCGTTGGCATGCTTGATGCTCAAGCCCTGTGCGCTGGCAGGCTTTGCACAGTTGCGCGGCAATGTGTGCGGCTTGCTGGGTGGCTGGGTGAGGGGCTTGTTGGGCGGTGATTGCGCCATCGCTTAGTCCTTCGGATGATGCTCACGCAAAAAAAACCACGCGCCTCATCGCCTAGACCGTGAGCGAATATCCGGGCGCTTGAGCGTGCACGGCTGCGGTGGGTCAAGCCCTGGCTCGTCGCTTGCTCTTCAGTCTCTCAATCGGGATGCGCGTGCAAGCAGC
>JAAFHN010000261.1 GCA_013298415.1 Comamonadaceae bacterium | reverse complement strand
GTCTTCAATGATGTAGGGCGTGAGGAGGATGACCAGCTCGGTGCGTGCAACGGTTGAATTCGAGCCACTGCGAAACAGCCCCCCCAGCAAAGGCACATCTTTTGCCAGGGGCACGCCGCTGTTGCCATCGTCGCGTTGTTCGCGAATCAAACCCCCGATAAGCGTCGACTGTCCGTCCAGCGCACTGAGCTTGGTATCCACTCGCCGCGTTGTAACAATGGGACTATTTCCCACGCCCACAGCTCCACTCGAGACACCTGAGACTTCCTGCGTGATCTTGAGCTCCACCCTTCCCGCGGAGTGAATCACAGGTGTGATGTTCAGGATGATGCCGATGTTGCGGTACTGCACCGTTTGCAGGAGGTTGTTGCCGCCGGAAGAGCTTCCGCTGGACGTGCTGCTCATTTGGCTTGTGAGTACTGGTACGTCTTGGCCGACCTGGATGCTTGCCTGCTCTCCATTGAGGGCGACGATGCTCGGGTTTGACAGCACTCGAACGCGGCTACTGGTTGCAAGCGCGCTGAGGAAGGCGCGAGGATCGCCGGCTACGCTTGCCAGTCCGAGGTTGAGGCCGCTGCCACTGCTCACGCGGGACTGCGCTCCGCCGATGTTGCCGTTGACTCGGTAGCCAGCCAAACTGAATTGCTTAAGCAGCCAGTTGAATCCGAACTGCTCGGATTCGTCCAGTCCGATTTCTGCGATGGTGACCATGATGAGCGCGCTTCGCGGCGGGCGATCAAGCTCGACGAGCAGGTCTCGAAGCTGAGGGTACTCATCAGGGTTGGCCTGGAGGATCAAACTGTTGGCAGAGGCATTCACGACCACCCTGGCGCCCCCAGGCAAGGCCACGGGAGCCGCTGGGCTTGCAGCCGCCCCTGCTGGGGCGCCCGGCGCAGCTGCGGCTGGCGCGCTACCGCCCATCAGCTGAGTGATCGTGGCTGCCAGGGCCTTTGCATCTGTGTTGCGCACGTGGTAAGTCATGTAGCGCGTATTCCGGCGCGCTTGTGGTGCACGATCCAGATCGCGCGCCCAGCGAAGGGCGTGGTCAACGGTTTCGCGGCTCGTGCCAAAAACAATCACCGAGTTGATCTGCGGCACGGGGATCAGCAGCAAAGGCGCTGAGATGTTTGGGCTGTTGGCCACATACATGCCCTGGGCTGTGAGCACCTCGGCCAAGCGCGAGGACAAATCCTGCGCAGACCAGAACACGGGCGTGATTCGAGCGCTGAAGCGGCCGCGCAGAAAAGGCTGATCCAGCACTTCCAGAGCTTCGATCGCAGAAGCAACGGCATCTGACTGGCCAGACAAGAGCAAGGCATTTCGCGGTGTGTCTTCCTGCACATTCACCCGGGCCTGATAGAGGCTCTTGATCCATTGGCTGGCGTGCGCCACATTGGCTTGCTGCAGCTCGTAAAAATGGAACACTGGCCTCAGACGCGCCGGCACATCAGGCTGGGAGCGGCTGCGAAGCAGCTCCAACGCGCCTGCTGCCGGAGCGGTATCTGGCACCAGGCGCACGAGGCCATCGTGCTCCAAAGCCAACACGCCGTAGCTGCGAAGCACGGCAGCAGCCGTGTTTGCAAGCTGCCGGGCAGTGACTGACTGCCCGGTGCGCAGGCTCACAAGCTCTGTACGCTTCTGGAGGGCGCTGTCCAGCGAAACATTTTTCTTCAAAATGGTTGCAAACACCGTGGTTGCAAACGCTGGCAAAGGGATGTTCTCGAGGTTGACGCTGGCGTCAATTTTTTCTTCAGCGCCGCTCGGAGCGGGGATGTCTCTGCGCCCTCCGACGATCTCATCGCGCTGGCTGGGCGCAATGGGTGGTGTTTGCCAGAATTGAGTCTGCGGCTCTGCTTGAGTGGGGGTTCTCGCCGTGGCACCAGATTGAGAAGATGACTCCCGGCCTGCGGGCAGGCCAAATGCGCCAGGCACGGTACGGCTGGCCGCACCCGCCATGCTGGGCGCTTTCGAGGCCGGGCCTGAAGGCGCGGTGGGTGAGCTCGTGGTCGTGCGCTGCGCCATTGGAAGCGGGAAATGGGTGCAACCCACGATGAGCAAGGCCGTGGCAAGCGCCAGGAGCCATGTACGCATGCGAGGAGATGCAGATCGAATGGGATGCGTTTTCATGATCTCAAGCTTTTGGCGAGTCAAGGGTTGATCGCCGTTGTAGTGGTGGTGGCGGGGGTTGACTCGACAACGAAGCCGGCGCCTACCTCAACGCGCTCGGTTTTTTTGCCTGTGGCCGCCCGAAGCACCAAAGTGGTTTCCTCTATCGACACCAAACTGCGGCCGTCAGGCAGCGTTTCACGCAGTTTGAAGCGCTTACTCACGCCGCTCTCGGGTTGGTATAGCACGACGCCTTGGCCATCAGGGCCTAGAACCCGCCCCACGAGCACCCACCGCTGAGCTGGTGGGGGCGGCGGCTTCGCCGCCGGGCCTGGCTCACGGCCAATGGGTTCCAAAGACCAAGGGGGCGTGGTTTTCAGCAGTGCGATGCCCTCTTTGAGCTGCGGAGGTCGCATCAGCCGCTGCAGCTCCTGCAAACCGCCCACACCGCTCGCCTTGGGCTGCACCAGCTTGTCCGAGTCGGAGCGCACCCAAAAGGTTCCCACGGCCGCACCGAACGCCAGGCCCAGCAGGCTGGTAGCAAGCAACAGCAACCAGCTTGTGGAGATAAATCCGCGCGGGTGCGCCATCACTTTGCTCCCTCCGGGCCGATGCGCAAGGGGACCACGATGCCGAGCTCAATCCGTCGCTCCGCAGTGCGAATGCTGAAACTCTGCACGCGCAGCCACCAGGGCCCCTCCTCCAGGGCCTGCAACGCTGCGACAACCGCGTCGGGCGTCATCAGGATCGAAAGGCTCACTGGTAGCTCCATGAGGCCATCACTCGTTTTGGATTGGCGCTCGTCGGGTCGTTCGGTTTTGGAATCCGCCGCAGGGCGTGCAGCGCCCACCGTCAACGCCTGCAATACGAGGCGGTTTTTCACGGCCACGTCAAGCAGCCAATCCTGAAGTTTTGCCTGGGCAACCGCCTCCGAGCGCGTGGTCAGCAGCCGGGCCTTGGCTTGTTTCTCCAAGTCTTGTGCGGCCCGTAGAGTGGATCGCAGCGCAGTCAGGTCGCGCGACTGCGCATCAAGCTGCGAAAGGCGCGCTTCGAGCTTGACTTTTTGTGCCTGAGCCGCGCCAAACCAATCCAGCCACCGCAGGCAACCGTCTGCCAGCAGCACAGAGAAGGTGAGCGCAAACAGCCAGCGCAAGCGACGGTTCTCGCGCCAGAGCGCAAGGGCGCTTCGAATGAGGGGAGGCAAACTGGCCATGGGAACCGGGGCCGTCACCGAATTTGAGCTTGAATGACCACCACACCCGCGGGCGGATTGGGCATGAGGCGAATGTTTTTGAATTCGGTGCCGCGCTCCAGCGCATCCAAAAAAGCGTTGAGGCTGTACTCGCCTTTGGGCCTGGCAATCTGCATGCGGATGCTATCGCCGCGCACGTCCCACTCCAAGAGCACCGCTTGATCCGCGCCCCCCAAAAGCTTGGGGCGGCTGACACGGGCGAGGGTCTCGATTTGGCTTGTGGTCGACACAAAATTGCTCAGCTTACGGGTCTCTGCCAAGGTCAATTCGATTTTTCGCTGGATTGCACTCGCCTCGCCGAATGAGGCCTCTTTCGCCGCCGCGACGCTGGCAAGCGTGCTCACGTCGGATTGCAGCCGCCAACCCACGGCCGACACGCCGCCGATCAGCGCAAAGAGCGCGAAGGCGAAAGCCAATACCCGCAACTGCTGCTTGGTGCGAACCGCATCCTGCGAGGCGTGATCGAACTGCCACGCGGCTTCCGGCCGTGTCTTGAGGGCAGAGATGGGGGTGGGCATCGCTGTGGCATCCAGCACGCCGCATTCGTCAGCCCACTTTTGCCATTGATCGGGATCAGGGCGCGCGGACAGCCACCGTGTTTTGATCAACTCCCCTTTGGCGAGGAAAATGAGCTCAAAACCCAGCGCGCAGGCCCGAATCCCGAGCCCTTCTGCGCTATTCGAGTGAAAGAGGAGCGGTTCGGGACAACGCGCCCGATCCTGCGGGGCTGAGGCCCAAAACCAAACTGGAAAAGTTCTCTCGGCACCCATGGGGCTTCGCCAAGCGAAGCTCACCGTTGCGCCGCCTTCAAGTCGCTGGATTTGAAGGCGAATCGACTTGGCCGCTTGCGCTTTGGAGAGCTTGCTCGGCAGCTCGAGCCGCACGAACTGGCACTGGGCTCGCGGAACGATATTTCCTGCTGTATTCCAGCGGCCTAAGAACATGAACTTGTTTCCGTTTTTGGGGCTGCGACCACAAAGCGGGCCCCTGCTCCTGCCGATCAAACTCGGCAAAGTCAAAGTTTCAATTCTATCCGGCGCTCGATCATTGGCCGCAGCTCTGAAAGCTTGGGCAGGCCTGGCGGCAGCTCATCGCGCTCGCGCAAACGGCTGGCCGCAATGCGCTCGTTTCGACTGATCCGCCAAGGTCCACTCAGCTCCCCAGGGGTGTGGTGCACCACCATCTCTTGGGCCCAGTCGTTGTTGCGATGCTGCAAGCTGACACGCAAGCTTGCGCCAGTAAAGCGCACCACAAACCCTGCTGAGCCAAAAGGGTCATCCAACGTGGAAAAGAGCACAGGTGCCAGATCCAGGTCGGGGTTTGTCAGGCGATCCTTGACCAATGCCTGTGCGTCCGCCAAGCGAATACCTGCAACCGCCGACAGCACCCTGGCCGGCGCAA
>JAAFHN010000080.1 GCA_013298415.1 Comamonadaceae bacterium | reverse complement strand
CCACTACCAGGTCTTTGTATTCTTTAGCCATGTCTCATCTCTTCGGGTTGATGGGGAGCGCCTGCACGGCGATGCCGCGCAATCGCAGCGCAAAGCCGCTTGCGTAGCGCAGGTCTGCAAATTCCAAGTCTTGGGGCGTTCTGCCCATTTGGGCGCTGGCGCTCGTGACAGTCTGCGCGAACCGCCTTGCGGTTTGGAGCACGGCGGCGTCGTCGCCACGCCCCAGCTCCAGCACGGCATCGTTGTCAAGCGTGATGCGCCAGCTGCCGCGAGCGCTCAGCTCCACTTCGGTCACGTCCAAATCCAAGGGCGCAAACACGGCTTTAAGCGCTGCGTGCATGCGCATGATTTCTTTGGCTCGCGACTCTTGCCCGATGAATCGAGGCAGATCTTGGCTCGCGTCGGCCGCGTTCGCAAAAAACACCTCGCCCTTGTCGTTGACCATGGCCTCTTCCCGCTCTGCACCGAAGAGCGCCACCGCTTGATGCTCCTCCAGCCGAACTTGCAGGCCACTGGGGAAATCGCGACGCACCACCGCCTGGCGCACCCAAGGCACTTGCTCAAAGGCGCGCTGCGCTTGTTGCATGTCCAACGTGAAAAAGTTGCCCTGTAATCTGGGCAACACATTGGCGCGCAGCGTGGGTGCATTGCTGTGCTGAGTGTCACCCGTCACCACAATTTTCTGGATGGCAACAGCTGGGTGCCGCAGCAAATACCAAAACGCGCCAGACAAGACCGCGCCCAAGGCCAGCACGCACAGCGCCAAGCTCGCCAGATTCATCAGGCGAACATCGAGCGGCACGGCGTCAAACGAGTCGGTTGTCATGGGTTTTCTGGCGCTGCCTTCAAGCCGGGCGCTTGTCTTTGGCGTCGTGGTCAAGCCGCGCCATGCTCAGGATGCGCAAGCAAAGCTGCGGGTAGTCGATCCCGGCGGCCAAGGCAGATTTGGGCACCAAGGAATGGCTCGTCATGCCCGGCGAAGTGTTCATTTCCAGCAAAAAGGGCTTCGAATCTGCTGAGCGGATCATCAAATCGGCCCTGCCCCAGCCTCTGCAACCCAAGGCGCGGTAGGCCTTCAGCACGATGGCTTGAATTGCCGCTTCCAGCTCTGAGGGCAGCCCGCTTGGCACCAAATAGTTCGTCACATCGGTGAAGTACTTGTTTTCGTAGTCGTATTTGCCCTCCGGGGCAACGATCTTTACAACCGGTAACGCCAGGGCGTTTTCGCCCTCGCCTAGCACGGGGCAAGTCACTTCATCGCCTTCGATGAACTGCTCACACATCACCGTGCTGTCGTAGCTGGCGGCCAGCGTCACGGCTTCCTGGATGTCGCTGTAGCCGGCCACCTTGGTTACACCCAGGCTGGAGCCTTCGTGTGGCGGCTTCACGATCAGAGGCAAACCTAAGCGATCCGGCACCGAGCGCACATGCTCACGCACTTGCAGCTGGGGCTCCAGCGCCTCAAAGCTCGGCGTAGGTAAGCCGTGGTCGATCCAAATGCGCTTGGTCATGACCTTATCCATCGCAATAGCAGAAGCCATCACGCCTGATCCGGTGTACGGAATACCCAGCCACTCAAGTGCGCCTTGGATGCAGCCGTCTTCGCCCATGCGGCCGTGCAAGGCGATGAAGGCCCGCTCGAAACCTTGGTCTTTCAGAGCAGCAAGCGACTGCGTTGCGGGGTCGAAGGCATGTGCATCAACGCCCAGGCTCCGAAGGGCACCGAGCACACCGGACCCACTCATCATGGAGACTTCGCGCTCGCCTGAAAAACCGCCCATGAGCACGGCGGTTTTACCAAAGCCACGAGCTTGGTGCGCAGTGGCCGTTTGAGGCGATGGGGAAGCAAGTGAAGGCAATTTTTCAGGCATTTTTATCACTCTGTCCTAGTATTTATTGCATTTGTTGCTATGCTTTTTAAACCGTTAGCCAGCGGGGTTTGGGCAACGACTTGGGCGGCCACCTGACCGATGGACCCCGCGCCCATGCACAGCACCACATCGCCCTCACGCACGGCCGACAGAATTGCGCTCGGCAAGTCACCAACGCTTGCGACGAAGTGCACCTCGCGCTTGCTGGCACTTTGCACTGCCTGGCTTAAGCTGCGACCGTCCGCTCCGGGGATTTCCGCTTCACCCGCGGCATACACCTCGGTCAATAGCAGGGCGTCAGCCTGGCCGAGCACCGCTACGAAGTCATCAAAACAATCCCGCGTACGGCTGTAGCGGTGTGGCTGAAAAGCGAGCACGATGCGCTGTGCGGGATAGGCACCGCGCGCCGCCGCGATCACCGCCGCCAGCTCGGTGGGGTGGTGGCCGTAGTCGTCGATCACCCGGGCAGTGCCGCCGCCAGGTAGGTGCAGATGGCCCGCCTGCTCGAATCGGCGGCCCACACCCTTGAACTCACGTAGTGCCGCTTGAATCGCCGCAATCTCGATGCCCAGCCCAAGCGCGATGCCGATGGCAGCCAGCGCATTACGCACGTTGTGCTCACCTGCAAGTCGAAGCTGAACTGACCAGGGCGCAGCACCCGCCTGGCTGACCTGAAAGTGCATGCCGTTCGCATCCGCGCGCAGCTGGTTTGCGCGCAAATCCACCCGCTCAGACAGCCCGTAAGTGAGCACGGGCCGTTGCACCCGCGCGAGCACAGCCTGCACGCCGGGATCGTCTGCACACATCACGGCCTGGCCATAGAAAGGCATGCGGTGCAAAAAGTCGATGAAGGCTTGGTCGAGGCGACTGCGGTCATGGCCGTAGGTGGCCATGTGGTCTTCGTCGATGTTGGTCACGATGGCCTGCAGCGGCGTGAGGTTCAGGAAAGAGCCATCCGACTCGTCTGCCTCCACCACGATGTGCTTGCCGCTTCCAAGTTTCGCGTTCACACCCGCACTGGTGAGCTTGCCGCCGATCACGAAAGTCGGGTCGAGCCCAGCTTGCGCCAAGATGCTCGCCACCAGGCTTGTGGTGGTCGTTTTGCCGTGCGTGCCGGCAATGGCGATGCCGTGGCGAAAACGCATCAGTTCGGCCAGCATCACAGCGCGTGGCACCACAGGAATACGCGCGGCTCGCGCGGCCAGCACCTCCGCATTGGTGGGGCCAATCGCAGACGAAATCACGACCACCTGCGCATCAGTCAGATGCTCAGCCGCGTGCCCGACAAATGTGGAGATTCCCAGGCCGCGAAGCCGTGCCAGAGTCTGGCTTTCTTGGGCATCGGAGCCCGAAACTTTGTAGCCCTCGAAGTGCAGTACTTCGGCAATGCCGCTCATGCCTGCGCCACCAATGCCAACGAAGTGGATGTGTCTAACGGCGTGCTTCACGAGGCCCGCCCTCCGAGACTTGGCGCCCGTCCATGTGTTGCCGCATGCAAGGTCTCGCAAAGATCGGCAATCGTTTGTGTGGCGCCTGCGCGGTCAAGTGATTTCGCTGCCTGGGCCATTTGCAAAAGAGCCGGGCGCTGCAAGCCACGCAACACGTTTGCCAAGCTTGAGGCATCCAAGCCGGCCTGCGGCAAGTGTTGGGCCGCACCTTGGCCTGCCAAGCATTCCGCATTGCGCGCCTGGTGGCTGGTGGTGCTCACGACAAGTGGCACCAAAACGCTGGCAACGCCGGCCGCGCACAGCTCGCTGATGGTGATTGCGCCAGCGCGGCACAGCACCGCATCGCAGTTGGCAAGTTCATGAGCCATGTCGTCAATGAAGGCACGCAAGTCCGCTTTGAGGCCCAAAGCGGCGTAGTTGGCTTGCACGGCCGCAATGTGCGCGGCACCCGTTTGATGCACGAGTTGCGGGCGCTCTGACTCAGGCATGAGTGCAAGCGCCTGCGGCACCGTTTCGTTGAGAAATTTTGCGCCCGAGCTGCCGCCCAATACCAGAAGCTTGAGCGAGCCAGATCGGCCAGCAAAGCGCAACTCTGGCGCAGAAACAGCTCGAATAGATGCACGCACGGGGTTGCCCGTGAGCACCGCGTTTTTCACGGCTCTGGCGTCAACCGAATCAAAACCGAAGGTGATCGCATCCGCAAAAGGCAGCAGGGCCTTGTTGGACAGCAAGAGCCCGGCATCGGCGTTCACGAGCACGAGCGGTTTGCCCAAAGCTGCTGCGGCAATACCGCCCGGGAAACACACGTAGCCGCCCATGCCCAAGACCACATCCACTTTGGCCTTGCGAATCAAGCTGAGGGACTGCGCAAACGCCCGCAAAAGCTGCCAGCCCCCCAGGAACGCACCCATGAAGCCCTTGCCACGCAAGCCATCGAACGAAGTGCGGTGAAGCTCAATGTGCTCCGCCGGCACAAGCTTGTTTTCCATGCCCGAGGGCGTGCCAAGCCAACTGAGGGTGTGCCCCCGTTCACGCAGCTCGCGTGCAATGGCCAGGCCCGGAATCACGTGCCCCCCAGTGCCCGCCGCCATCACCAAAACACGCATGTTGGGCTGAGTCACACGCGCCCCCCCTGCATCAGTGCGCGGTTTTCCGCGTCCACTCGCAACACCACGGCAAGCGAAATGAAATTCAGCAAAATGGCCGATCCACCGTAGCTCATGAGCGGCAAGGTGAGGCCCTTGGTGGGCAGCGCGCCCAAGTTCACGCCCATGTTGATGAAAGCTTGGAACGCGATCCACAGCCCGATGCCCTGCGCCACCAAACCAGAGAACAAACGCTCCATCAAGATGGCTTGCCTGCCGATCAGCATGATGCGCCGCACCATCCACACGAAGCAAATCATCAACGTGAGCACGCCAACCAGGCCAAACTCTTCGCCGATCACAGCCAGCAAAAAATCGGTATGCGCCTCCGGCAACCAGTGCAGCTTTTCAATCGATCCACCCAAGCCCACACCGAAGATTTCACCTCGGCCGAAGGCAATCAAAGCCTGCGTGAGCTGATAGCCCTTGCCGAGCGCGTGTTTCGGATCCCATGGATCGAGGTAGGCAAAGATGCGCTCGCGCCGCCACTCGCTCAGCAAGATCATCAGCACAAATGCGGTGATCATCACCACAAGGATGAGCATCACTTCGCGCATGTTCACGCCGCCAAGGAACAAGATGCCCATGGCGATCACGGCAATCACCATGAAGGCGCCCATGTCAGGCTCTGCCAGCAGCAGCAAGCCCACCACGCCAACCGCAAGCACCATGGGCAGCACCGATTTCACGAAACTCTCTTTCACATCGAGCTTGCGCACCATGTAATTGGCAGCGTACAAAAGGATGGCGAACTTGGCCAGTTCGCTGGGCTGAAAACTGATCGGCCCCAGTGAAATCCAGCGCCGCGCGCCGTACACCACTTTGCCGATGCCCGGAATGAGCACGAGGATCAAGAGCACGAGTGATGCTACAAAGAGCATCGGCGCCCAGCGCTCCCAGGTGTCCATGCGCACTTGATAGGCCAGCAAGCCCACGACTGACGCCACTGCGATGAAAGCCAAATGGCGCGACAAAAAATGCGTGTGGCTGTAGCGCGCAAAGCGAGGGTTGTCGGGCAGGGCAATCGAAGCCGAGTACACCATCACCAGGCCCCAAGCCACGATGCCAAAAGCCACCCAAAACAAGGCCTGATCGAAGCCCGTGCGAGACATGCCGCTGGCAGACACGCGGAACTGCTGCTCGCCCAGGCGCACAGGCAGGTCGTCGACGCTGGCCGGGCGCGCGGCCGAACCGCTCGCCAAGCCCTGCGCCCAGCGCTTCAGCGAAGCCATCCAACCGCCGGAAACCAAGTCAGCACTCATGCAGGCTCCGAGTGGCCCTCAGCCAGCGCGGTGAAGGCCGCAGCGAACTGGTCACCTCGGTCTGCATAGCCCTTGAACATGTCAAAACTCGCGCACGCGGGCGAAAGCAGCACGGCGTCTCCTGGCGCGGCAAGCGCATGGGCGCGGCGCACGGCCTCGCTCATGCTGCTTGCATTCACAGCGGGCGTGGATTGCTCAGCACCTTGCACCTGCACCACTTGCTCGTACAGTGCGGCGGCGTCTGCCCCCATCAGCACGATGGCCTTCCCGTAGCGCAAAAGCGCCGGGGCCAGCGGGCCGAAATGCTGGCCTTTGCCCACGCCACCCAGGATCACCACCAAGCGCTGCTGCGCCCCAACAGCCTTGTCTTCACCCACACTCTGGATCGCAGCAAGCGCGGCACCCACATTGGTGCCTTTGCTGTCGTTGATGTACTCCACACCCTCGTGAACGCCAACGCTCACACAGCGATGAGGCTCGCCCGCGTACTCACGCAGGCCGTAAAGCATTTGAGCGAGAGGCATTTGAAGAGCGTGGCACAGCGCCAGCGCTGCCAGGGCGTTGAGCGCGTTGTGCTGGCCGCGAATGCGCAGCGCATCCGCAGGCATCAGGCGCTGCATCGACAGCTCTTCCACAGCGCCCGACTTGCGGCGGCGCGGCGCGTCTTCGGCCGCTTGAGCGCGAACGAGCCAGGTCATGCCATTGACCTGCTCCAGCCCCCAATCGCCAGCGCGCTGAGGCAGGGTGGCGGAAAAGCTCTGTTTGGGCAAGGCTGCAAGCTTGTTTTCCGGTACTCTGATCCGTCGGTCGTTTGACTTCGGGCTGGGTGCAAGCATGGCGGCCACTGCCGCGTCGTCGCGGTTGAACAAGGCAAGGCCTGCGCGATCGAAGATGCGCGACTTCGCAGCTGCGTAGCTGGCCATGTCGCCGTGCCAATCCAGGTGGTCCTCGCTCAGGTTCAAGACTGTCGCCGCATCCAAGCGCACTGCATTGCCATGGAGCTGAAAACTCGACAACTCCAACACCCACACTTGCGGCAGCGCATTTGCCAATACTCGCTCGCGCAGCACATCGAGCATGCAGTCACCCACATTGCCAGCAGCCACAGCAGCGCGGCCACAGCGCTTGAGCAAGTGGGCGCAGAGCATGGTTACGGTGGTTTTGCCGTTGGTGCCCGTCACACCGATCAATTGGGGTTTGTAGGCTTGGGAACGTTCTAGCTGCGCCAGCGCGTGCTCGAAGAGGCTGACCTCACCCGCCACCCAAGCGCCGTAGGCTTGCATGGCTTGCGATAGGGGCTCGGTTTGACTCGGCGAAAGGCCTGGGCTTAGTAACAGCATCGACGGGCGAAGTCCGTTTTCACCCGAACGCTGGCCAAGCCAAACCTCAACCCCATTCGATTGGCCAGTGGAAAATTCAACTTGCTGGAACTCGGCCTGTGGCAGCAGGCGCGCCAGCGAAGCGAGCTCGGGCGGCTGGGCTCGTGTGTCGATCACCGTCACCCGAGCACCCCAGTACGCGCACCAGCGCGCCATGGCGAGGCCAGAAAAGCCAAGACCCATCACGATGGCGTGCTGACCCGCGAACGGCAGCTCCGCATGCAAAGTGGCTTGATCGCTCAACGCTACCTCAGCTTCAAGGTGGACAGGCCGACCAGGCACAAGAGCATGGTGATGATCCAAAAGCGCACCACCACCTGCGTTTCTTTCCAGCCCGCTTTCTCGAAATGGTGATGCAGCGGTGCCATGCGGAAAAGCCTGCGGCCTTCGCCGTAGCGGCGGCGGGTGTACTTGAACCAGGTGACTTGCATCACGACCGACAGCAACTCCGCGACGAAGATGCCGCCCATGATGGCCAGCACCACTTCTTGGCGCACGATCACGGCTACCGTGCCGAGCGCCGCGCCGAGCGCCAGCGCACCCACGTCGCCCATGAACACCTGCGCGGGGTGCGCGTTGAACCACAAAAACGCCAGGCCCGCCCCGGCGATGGCAGCGCAAAAGATGAGCAGCTCGCCCGTGCCGGGAATGTGCGGAAAGAGCAAGTACTTCGAGAAGACGGCGCTGCCGCTCACATAGGCAAATACACCCAGCGCCGAGCCCACCATCACGACCGGCATGATGGCCAGGCCATCCAAACCGTCGGTGAAGTTCACCGCATTGCTCGTTCCCACGATCACCACATAGGTGAGCAGCACGAAGCCGAGCACGCCCAAGGGGTAGCTCACCTCTTTAAAGAACGGGACAAGCAAACCTGCCTTTGGCGGCAGGTTCACGTCGAATCCCGAGCTGACCCAGCGGATGAAGAGCTCCAGCACCTTGGCGTTTGAGCTCTCTGAGATGCTGAACACCAAGTACAGCGCGGCGGTGAGACCGATCAATGACTGCCAGAAAAACTTCTCGCGGCTGCGCATGCCTTCTGGATCTTTGTTCACCACTTTGCGCCAATCGTCTGCCCAGCCCACTGCACCGAAGCCGAATGTCACGATGAGCACGATCCACACAAACCGGTTCGTGAGATCGAACCACAAAATCGTGGAAGCGCCAATGGCCAGCAGCACCAGCACACCACCCATCGTAGGCGTGCCCGATTTGCTCAGGTGCGCTTGCACGCCGTAGGCGCGCACGGGCTGGCCGATCTTGAGCGATGTGAGTTTTGCAATCACAAACGGCCCGGCGACCAGGCCAATCAAGAGCGCCGTGAGCGCAGCCATCACCGCCCGAAAGGTGATGTACTGAAACACGCGCAAGAAGCCAAACTCTGGCCCGAGAGACTGCAACCAAAGGGCCAAGCTAAGCAGCATGTGATGTTTCTTTCTGCGGCTTGCGCGCCGTCTGTGCAGTCCGCTCGGGGTCGAGCGCTGCTTGATCTAGGGCTTCGATGGCCTGCACCACGCGCTCCATCTTCATGAAGCGCGAGCCTTTCACGAGCACGCTGCCCTGCTGCGGCAGATGCTCAGGCAGCGCAGCTGCGAGCGCTGAGGCGTCGCCAAATTCGCGTTTGAGCGCACCACCACTACCGGAAAACGCAAGCGCAGAGTGCCGAGCGAGCGGGCCGCAACTCCAAAGCTGTTGGATCCCCCGACTGGCCGCGTAGGCTCCCACCTCTTCGTGAAAGGCGGGCCCCTGATCGCCCACCTCGCCCATGTCGCCCAGCACCAAAATTCGCGGCTCGGGCAGGCTCGCCAGCACATCGATCGCTGCGCGCACGGAATCTGGGTTTGCGTTGTAGCTGTCGTCAATCAAGTTGAGCGGGGCCAATGCGCCAGCAAGCGGAACCCAACGCGAGCGGCCTGTGACGGCAACAAACTCGTTCAGCCCCTTTTCAATTGCTGCAAGGGGAACGCCCGCACAAAACGCACAGGCCGCAGCAGCCAAGGCATTCGTGGCGTTGTGCGCGCCAGGCATGCGCAGATTTGCCCGCAGCTCACCGCCTGGCGTTTGGATTCGCAACGCTTGAGCGCCT
>JAAFHN010000334.1 GCA_013298415.1 Comamonadaceae bacterium | reverse complement strand
ACGCCCACGCAAGCTTTGCCAAGCCTTGCAAACTGGTGCTTTCCAACGAATTGCCTTTTTTCTTGGCAGACATCTCATCTCATTGAAATCAGGTACTTAGCGCTGGTGCGGGCTCGATCCGCGCCAACCGCGAACGCTAGAGTGCTGATCGCCGTCGCTCGGCTTCGATTGTGCATAAGCCAAACCCGCAACATGCGCCAATCGGTGCCTTTTTGGCCCAAGTGTGTCTAAGCGTTTGACAAAAACTTGTTCAGGACACGCATCGTGAATGCTATGAAAAACGCAGCACCGAACATAGCATTCATATGGACAGGTGGGGAATTAATTCAAAAATACGCATTTTTGTGTCCGTTTTCGGCCATGAAGGGTGCCCCCGCTGTGTTTCGGATCCGTTTGAGCACGTTTTTTGAGAATGTGCATTCACTTTAACCACTAAGTCATTGATTTTTAAGGCCACCGAATCAATCCCAAACTTCTGTGGATAACTTTGTGATTAACTCAAGTACGGCCTCGGCAAAGCCCCGTGTTTACAGGCTTTTCGCTGAACTGCACGCAGAAGAGGCATTGCAAAAAAACATGAAAAATCAAAGACTTAGGCGTGCTATCAAGTCTGAAGCTGCGGCTTGTTGCCCACGGGCTGAGGGGACTGCCTCGCTTGTTTCAAGGTGTGCATAAGCTGTCGCGTGCGGGCCTAAAAAGCTCGCATTCGGCGCAGTCAGTGGCTGCTTACCGCCAACACCGCAAAGACATTGATCGCAAGCCGCCCTCGGTCGGGATTGGCCTGCAACAAGGCAGCGTCTTCGATGGCGCTGCCGTGGAATTCGCTGCCGTCGTAGGCCAACAAGCGGTTGAAGCGGGCGGGCACAGTCGCTGTATGGGTGAACCAGGCGTTGCTCGTGCACAGGTAGCCGCGTGCCGGGCCGATGTGTGCGTCCAGCTCGGCGTGCGAGGCGCTCGCCGCGATCGCCATGCGTTCGGCAATGCGCTCAGGATCGGTGGGCGAAAAGAAGTTTGTGCCGCCGAGCGCCGGATCGTGAAACAGGTAGAGCACGGCTGCGAGCACTCGGCTCCCCGGTGGGGCTGCCAAGCGATCCCGGTGGCAAAGCCTTTGGATCGGGTCGAGCTCGTGCGCCTTGCGTGTGACGACCGACAGGCGCGCAAACACGCTTTGAAGGGCTTGCGGCGCGGTGGGCATGCCCAAATACTCGGCTGCAAGCGCTTGGATGGCCTGCGCAAGGCCCCAGGCTGCCGTTTCGGGCAGCGCCAATTCCGGGCCGGGAAAGGCATTGGCCTGGGGCGGGGTGAACGCTGCCCAGTGCTTGGCGGCGAGTTCGCGCAGTTGCTCAGGCGCGGGTAGCGCGTCGTCCACCAGCACGCATTTGCGCTTGCCGAACGCAAGGGCTTGCGGCAAAGCGGCGGGGTTCAGCATGCCGAGCTTGGCCTTCCTGAATTTGGCTTACTCAAACCGACATCAGTGCGCGGCGACGGTCGTTTCGGTCGCAGTCTTGGTCGCGATCGACACTGCCGCTTGGTCCATCGCATGCTTGCTGGCAGGCACAGCGCAGTGTTGCGCGATGAATTGCGCGTGAGTAGGCATCACCTCCACGCAGCGCGCGATGGTGGAGCGCACATTGCCAAGGAAGTCTTTGATCTTGGCTTCGTCGATGGCGTCCACCATCGGGTCGTAGCCTGTGGGCACGAGCCGCTGCCCCAGAAAAACCTCTACCCAAGAGATTTCCGAGAAGAGCTCTGCGTTCTCGCGAAAAATTCGGGCGTTGGACTTCCACAAATCGATCTTGTGCTGCAAGGTGTCGGGCACTTGCATGGTGCGCACATGGTTCCAAAAATCGGTGTCGGTGCGTTCGGTGGCGTGGTAATGCAAGATGATGAAATCGCGAATCCGCTCCCACTCGAAATCACTTTGGCGGTTGAATTCTTTGATCGCAGCCGGGTTGAAGCTCTGATCCGGGAACAAGCTCACGAGCCGGGAGATCGTGCTCTGGATCAGGTGGATGCTGGTGGATTCAAGCGGCTCTAAAAAGCCGCTTGCCAAGCCAACCGCCACCACATTTTTGTTCCACAGTTGTTTGCGCTTGCCTGTCACGAATTTCAACATGCGCGGCTCGGCCAGTGGCTTGCCCTCCAGTTTGCTCATCAGCAAATCCACGGCGGTTTGCTCTGTGGTGAAGTTGTTAGAAAACACATGGCCGTTGCCCATGCGGTGCTGCAAAGGAATGCGCCACTGCCAGCCTGCATCGTGCGCCGTAGACCGCGTGTAGGGCAGCAAGGGCTGCACCGAGGTGCAAGGTACGGCCCAGGCGCGGTTCACTGGCAACCAGTGCGACCATTCTTCGTAGCCCGTGTGCAGGGTTTGCTCGATCAGGAGGCCGCGAAAGCCGGTGCAATCGATGAAGAGATCGCCTTCGATGCGCTGCCCGCTCTCCAAGGTGATGGACTCGATGAAACCATCGGCAGCACGCGTGGCAACCGAAGCGATCTTTCCTTCCATGCGCTGCACACCGCGCTTTTCCGCGTAGCGGCGCAGGTAGGCTGCGTACAGGCTGGCATCGAAGTGGTAGGCGTGCGCAATTTCAGCCAGAGGCGATTGGCCGAGCTGTGGCTGAGCGCGGATGAATTTGTTGGCTCGTGCTGCTGCGTTGTTGATGCTGTAGTCGTCGAGCGAGCTCACAGCGCCTGCGTGGTGGGCTTTGAGCCAATAGTGGTGGAATTTGGTGATGCCCAGGTCGGGGCCCAAGGGGCCAAAGCCGTGGATGTAGTTGTCGCCCTTTCGGCCCCAGTTCACAAACTCAATGCCGAGCTTGAAGGTGGCTGAAGTCTCGCGCATGAACTGGTCTTGATCGATGTCAAGTGCGCTGTTGTAGATGTTGATCAGCGGGATGGTGGCTTCGCCCACGCCCACGGTGCCAATCTCTTCGGATTCCACCAGCGTGACTTGCCAGCGGCCATTGAACACTTTGGAAAACGCCGCAGCGGCCATCCAGCCTGCGGTGCCGCCGCCCGCTACAACCACGCGCTGAATGTGGGGCATGGGGCGGGAAGGGGATGAAGAAGTACTGCTCATGACGATGCTCAAAACTCGGGCGCTGGCAATGTAGCAGCGCTTTCAAAACACATTTTGCGACCAAAAAAAAGCCCCGCCGCGATGTGCGGCAGGGCTTCAAGCTTGGAGACGATTTTCTACTTCACTGACAATGAAACACAAGCGATCAGAACTTGTACGTTGCACCAAACAAAATGGTTTTTCCATAGTTGTCGGTCTTCGTGTCCTTGTCGGTCTTGGGGTCGTATTCCACATACGGCGTGTTGTTGGCGTTGTTCACTTGCAGGAGCAAGTTCAAGCCTTTGGCCATGCCGCTTTGGAATTCGTAGCCGATTTGGTAGTCGAGGATCGACTCTTTACGGGCATACGTGAAGAAGCGATCTCCACCGAAGCCGGAGATCTCAGCCAGGAAGGCGGCGCGTGTGCGCTGGTTCACGCGAGCGCTGAAGCCGTTCTTCTCGTAGTACACCGTCAGGTTCTGCACTTGGGGTGACAGACCAGGCAAGGGGCGCGTGTCGGTTGGGCCGAAGGGCTGGATCTTGCTGGTGGTATCCGAGTAGTTGTATTGCACGCCGAAACCATCGAGCGACTTGCTGAGCAAGCTGAACGGCACGGAGACTGCAAACTCAACACCGTTGATCGTGCCGCCTTGGCCGTTCACGGGGCGCGTGAAGCTGCCCAAGTTGCTGACTGCGGTGTTGGCAGGGTTCAGGTTGTTGAAGCCGGTGAAGTCGTAGCCACGGTCGGTGAACTCGTACACGTAGGACTTCAAGCTCTTGTAGAACGCTGCAACAGAGATGTAGCCCTTGTTACCAAAGTACTTCTCGTAGCTCAAGTCAAATGCATCGGCGCGGAAGGGGTCGAGGTTCG
>JAAFHN010000461.1 GCA_013298415.1 Comamonadaceae bacterium | reverse complement strand
CGGCACAGCCGCAAACCTGGGGACAAGCTCTCGACTTTTGCGCAGATGCCTTTGCACTCACGATCCAAGAGCATGGCCCGGATTCGGTCGGCTTCTACATCAGCGGCCAACTCCTCACAGAAGACTACTACGCCTTCAATAAGCTCGCCAAAGGCTTGATTGGCACGAACAATGTGGACACCAACTCGCGGCTTTGCATGAGCAGCGCAGTCGCTGGCTACAAGCTCACGCTGGGGGCGGACGCGCCACCGTGCAGCTACGAAGACGTGACCCATTCAGACTGTCTTTTCATTGTCGGCAGCAATGCGGCTTGGGCGCACCCGGTGCTTTATCGGCGAATTGAAGAGGCAAAGGCCGCGCGGCCTGAGCTGAACATCATCGTGGCCGATCCACGCCGCACGGATACAGCCTCCGGCGCAGACCTCTTTTTGCCGCTGCAACCCGGCAGCGATGTGATGCTGTTTCACGGCATGCTGCATGTGATGCTGTGGGAAGGCTGGATCAACCAGGCTTACATCGACGCGCATACCCACGGTTTTGCCGATCTGAAAACCCTTGTGCGGGATGCCACGCCTGAGAAGGTCGCGCAAGTCTGCGGCATTGGCAAAGACGATTTGCTGCAAGCCACACGCCTCTTTGCCACCAGCAAGGCCACCATGAGCCTCTATTGCCAAGGCTTGAACCAATCGAGCAGCGGCACAGCCAAAAACGCAGCACTCATCAATTTGCACCTGGCAACAGGCCACATTGGCAGGCCAGGTGCGGGGCCGTTTTCGCTGACCGGCCAGCCCAATGCGATGGGCGGGCGCGAGGTGGGCGGCTTGGCCAACCTCATCAGCGCGCACCGCGACATGGCCAACCCAGCGCACCGCGCTGAAGTGGCTGCGCTGTGGGGTGTGTCTGCTGTGCCCAGCAAGGCCGGCAAAACGGCGGTTGAGATGTTTGAAGCGGCAGCCGATGGGCAAATCAAAGCACTTTGGATCGCGTGTACCAATCCCGCGCAGAGCATGCCCGATCAAGCCACCGTGCGCCGCGCTTTGGAGCGGGCCGAATTGGTGGTGCTGCAAGAGGCCTTTGTAACGACCGCCACCGCCCGCTACGCCGATGTGCTTTTGCCCGCTACCACCTGGGGCGAAAAAGAAGGCACGGTGACCAACAGCGAGCGGCGCATCACCCGCGTGCGCGCCGCAGTTCCGCCGCCCTCTGAGAGCGCACACGCACCCCTGCACGATTGGAAAATCGTAGTGGACTTCGCAGAGCGGCTTGCCCAGCGCTTGCGCAAGACCAACATCCTGAACTACGCATCGCCTGAGCAAATTTGGCTGGAGCATCGCGAGACCACGCGCGGCAGAGATCTCGACATCACAGGCATGAGCTACGGGATGTTGGAGGAAACGCCGCAGCAGTGGCCCTTGCGCGAAGGCGAGGCCACAGGCAAAGAGCGGCTGTATGAAGACGGCATCTTTCCCACAGCCGATGGCAAAGCAAAGTTTCACGCCGCGCCCTTCAAGCCACTGGCCGAGCAGCGCGAATCGCGCTACCCCTTCAGCCTCAACACGGGCCGCTTGCGCGATCAATGGCATGGCATGAGCCGATCTGGCCTCTTGGGTCGCCTCTTTGCACACGCGCCTGAGCCGGTGGTGGAAATGCATCCGCAGGACATGGCGCGGCGCAGTGTGGCCGAGGGTGACTTGGTTCACATCACCAGCAAGCGTGGCTCAGTGGTTTTGCCGGTGCGCGCGAGTGCCGCCCAAGGCTTGAGCCAGGTGTTTGTGGCCATGCATTGGGGCGAGGAGTTTGTGAGCGGCCTGTCGAGTGCCGGCGAGCGTTTGGCGGGCATCAACGCCATCACCACATCGGCCTACTGCCCCAGCTCAAAGCAGCCGGAGCTGAAGCACGCGGCGGTGAAGGTGCTGAAAGCCGAATTGCCCTGGCAAATGCTGGCTGTGGCCTGGCTTTCAGACGCAGAGGCCCCCCGAGTGCTGTCTGCACTGCGCGAGGCCATGCAAGCCGTACCCTATGCAAGCCTTGCGCCGTTTGCCAAACCCACCGTGTTGGAGCACGCCGCGCAGGAACGCAGGGGTGTGATTTTTCGCGCTGCGGCCTACAACCCACCGCCGCTAGATTGGGTAGAGCGAATCGAGGCCTTGCTCGGCTTGCAAGGTGCGCAGGTGCTGCGCTATGCCGACAAGCAGCGCCACCAACGCCGCAGCATCCGTGTGGATGCCGCCAAAAGGATTGAAGCCTTTGTGTTGGCAGGCGACACCTCCGCCAAAGCCTGGCTGGATGCCCTGCTGCGCCAAGAAGCCGATGCCGCGCCCTACAGCCGAGCCTTGCTCAGCCCGAGTGCCAAGCCGCCGCAGGGCGTGCAGGCAGTGGCCTGTGCGGTGTGCAGTTGCTTCGGCGTGAATGCTGCTGAGATCAAGGGCGTGCTCGTTCAATGCGAAGGCAGCGCCGTCGAGCGCCTGGGGCAGCTTCAAGCCAAGCTGAAGTGCGGTACGAATTGCGGCAGTTGTGTGCCGGAGTTGAAGAAGATGGTGGCTGCGGGGCTGCCCGCTGCTCAAGCTACGGTTTTCGCGTAGATCAGCGTATCGCGCAGCTCGCCGTTCACCTTGCGGCCATGCTTGCGCATCAGGCCTTCGCGCTGCAGGCCAATGCGCTTCATCACAGCCTCGCTGCGCGTGTTGTCGGCATCGCAGCTCGCCCAAATGCGCTTGGCTCCCAGGTGCTCAAAGCCCCAAGCGATCACGGCCGCAGCAGCTTCGCTGGCAAAGCCTTGGCCGGCGGCATCACCCGTCACCCAATAGCCCAACATGAAGCTCGGCACGCTCCAATCTGGATCGTGCAAGCCGAGTGCGCCCATGAATACATCGTCGCCTTTGCGCCGAATCTGAAATACAAAGTCTTTGCGCTCAATCCACTGCGCCTGCATTTGCCTGCCGTAGGCTTCCGATTCCTCCAGCGTTTGCTTCGGATTCACCCAAGGCATCCAAGGCGACAAGTGATCC
>JAAFHN010000013.1 GCA_013298415.1 Comamonadaceae bacterium | reverse complement strand
GTATCCAGATCCTGGGCTGCCTGCTTGGGGTTCAGTTCCACCGGCACCAGAGCCGCCCAACCGAATGTGTGCGGCAGCAGGAGCATCGCGAACCACACACAGATATGCCACCCAATCCGACAAGCACCATCACGCACTGCTTTGGGCGACGGCGCTAGGAACTGCGCAAAAGTGGGTCTCGCGCCCCGGCTGTCAGTTGTTGGAATTCGCATGCCGCAAATCTTGCTGGGGGCACACGCTTCGCGCAACGGTCGTTCGCTGAATCACCCCAAAAAGTTCTAACAAGTTCTAAAAAGCCCTCAATCCGCCTTAATTTTGGCTTGCGCAATCACTTTGCCCCAGCGCTCGAAGTCAGATTTGGCAAGAGCGGTCATCTGGGCTGGATTCAGATAGTCGGCCACCGCGCCTTGGCTCATGGCGCGGTCTTTGAAGGCTTGGGTGGCCATGATTTTTTGCACTTCGGAAGCAATGCGATCCACTGCGGCTTTCGGTGTGCTGGCGTGGGTGTAAAGCGCAAACCAACTGGCCACGTCCAGCCCCTTGATGCCGAGTTCCTCAGCCGTAGGCACATTGGGCAGGCTGGGCAGGCGGGTTTTGGCGGTCACAAGCATCGGCGTGAACTTGCCGCTTTGGATGTGTGGGATCAGCGGCGGCGCGGTGGTGAGCGTCATGTCCACGCTGTTGGTAAGCAAGTCTTGCACCATCGGCCCCGTGCCGCGATAGGGGATGTGGGTGATGAAGGTGCCGGTCAGGTTTTTGAACAGCTCGGCTGCGATGTGCTGCACTGAGCCATTGCCAGCGCTTGCGTAGTTGAGCTTGCCGGGGTTTTGCTTGGCGTAGGCGAGCAGCTCCTTGCCGTCTTTGATGCCCAGGCTGGATCGCACCACCAGCACCTGCGGCGCGGTGTACACGTTGCAAATCGCTTGCAAGTCTTTCAGCGGGTCGTAAGGCAGCTTCACCAAGTGTGGCGACATGGTGTGAAAGCCCGAAAACGCCATGAGCAGGGTGTGGCCATCGGGCCGGGCGTTGATGACGGCTTGCGCGCCCACCGCGCCCGATGCGCCGCCTTTGTTGTCCACCACCACGGTTTGGCCGAGCGCTTTGCCCAAGGGATCAGAGAGCGCTCGGGCCGAAATGTCGGCCGTGCCGCCAGCGGGCGCGGGCACGATGATCGTGAGCGTGCGGTCAGGAAAGCTCTGCGCGCGGGTAAAGAAGGGAGCGGCCAGGCTCGCGGCCACGGCGCTGCGGCGGTTGAGGATGAGGTTCACGAATTGTCTCCAAGAGGTCAAAGGAAGCTCTGCAAAACCCCCTTGCAGCCATCTCGGGCCCCCTCCGGGCGCTCAGCGTTGTTGAAAAGCTCGCAAATAGCAGAGGCTATTTGACTCACTTTTCGCCTAGCTGAGCATCCCGGATGCGGCCCGCGCTGATCCACAAAGGGTTCTGCAGAGCTTCCAAAAAGCTGCGCGGATTACGCCCGAACTGAAAAACCCTGGGCATCGGGCTTGCCCGAATAGCGCTTTCTGCGAAACTCGCCATCGTGGTTGACGATGGCTTTGACCCGCGTTTGCAGGGAAAATTCTTGTCCGCCATCGCCAACCATGAAGCCCGACCGCCAATTTGCCAAGCGCATCGACCTCACCACGCTGCAACTCTTTGCTGCTGTGTGCGAGGCAGGCAGCATTGGCAAGGCAGCGGATGCGGAATTCATCGCGGCCAGCGCGTTGAGCAAACGCTTGAGCGATTTAGAAGCCAGCCTGGGCACTGCATTGCTGCAACGCCACAGCCGGGGCGTGGAGCCCACCGCTGCCGGGCACAGCCTCCTGCACCATGCCCGCTCGGTGCTCTTTGGCTTGGAAAAGATGCACGCCGAACTCGCTGAATTTGCAGGCGGCGTGCGGGGCCATGTGCGGGTGCTGGCCAACATTTCGGCCATCGTGCAGTTTTTGCCGGAGGATTTGGGCGCGTTTGCCAAAGCGCATGAGCACATCAAGGTGGATTTGGAAGAGCGCGTGAGCCAAGACGTGCTGCGTGGCGTGGCCGATGGCGCGGCAGATCTGGGCGTGTGCAACACCGCCAACGGCAGCTCGGGCCTGCAAACCATGCCCTATCGGCAAGATCGGCTGGTGTTGGTCTGCCCGCGCACCCACGCTCTCGCCGCAGCCGCTCTGGGGGCATTGGAGGCGCTCTCAAAGTCAAATTTAAAGAAAAATAGCACCACTGTCCTAGTATTTCCATCATCTGTTGCTATCAATTTTGAGAGCACCCTGGTACACGACCACGTGGGTTTGCACACCAACAGCTCGGTGTATTTGGCGATGCGCCGCGCCATAGCTGGCACCGGCCAGTCGATCAAGCTGCGCATCCATGTGACGAGCCTGGACGCCATGTGCCGCATGATCGACAAGGGCTTGGGCGTGGGCGTGCTGCCGCAGCGCGCCTTTGAGCTGATGCACCATGTGGGCGACTTGGTGGCCATCCCCTTGCAAGATGCCTGGGCCACGCGCCAAATCGAGCTGGTGGCCCGGGATTTCCAAGCCCTTCCCCCATCCGCTCGCTTGCTGGTCGAGCACCTGCGGCAAACTCCTGCCCCTGAGCCTTTGCTTTCCTGATTCACGTCATCAAGACCCAACAACATGCCCCGCACCCTCTACGACAAAGTCTTCGACAGCCACGTGGTCCACACCGAAGACGACGGCACCGCCGTGCTGTACATCGACCGCCATTTGGTGCACGAAGTCACAAGCCCCCAGGCCTTTGACGGCCTGCGCGAGGCCAAACGCAAGGTCTGGCGCATCAGCTCTGTGGTGGCCACGGCCGACCACAACACCCCCACACACGGCTGGGATTTGGGCTACGACGGCATCTCAGACCCGATTTCCAAGCAGCAAATCACCACGCTGGACGCCAACATTGCCGAATTCGGCGCGGCTGCGTACTTTCCGTATTTGCACAAACAGCAAGGCATCGTGCATGTGATGGGGCCAGAGCAAGGGGCAACGCTTCCGGGCATGACTGTGGTGTGCGGCGACAGCCACACGAGCACCCACGGCGCGTTTGGCGCGCTGGCCCACGGCATCGGCACCTCGGAAGTGGAGCACGTGCTCGCCACGCAAACCCTGCTCGCCAAAAAAGCGAAGAACATGCTCGTGAAGGTAGAGGGCGTGCTCCAGAAAGGCGTGACCGCCAAAGACGTGGTGCTCGCCATCATCGGCCGCATTGGCACTGCGGGCGGTACGGGCTACACGATTGAGTTTGCAGGCTCCTCCATCCGCTCGCTCAGCATGGAAGGTCGCATGACGGTGTGCAACATGGCCATCGAAGCGGGTGCGCGCGCCGGGATGATCGGCGTAGACGACAAAACCATCGAGTACGTGCGCGGTAGGCCCTTTGCGCCCAAGGGCGAGCTGTTTGAGCAAGCCACGCGCGCCTGGCGCGAGCTGTATTCCGACACAGATGCGCTGTTTGACGTGACGGTGGAGCTCGACGGCTCGGCCATTCAGCCGCAAGTCACCTGGGGCACCAACCCCGAGATGGTGCTGGGCATTGATGCCCGCGTGCCCGACCCCGACAAAGTGAAAGATGCCAGCAAGCGCAGCGACATGGAGCGCGCACTCGCCTACATGGGCCTGGAGCCCAACAAAGCACTTGCCGACATCCGCGTGGACAAAGTCTTCATCGGCAGTTGCACCAACAGCCGCATCGAGGACTTGCGCGAAGCAGCTGCCATTGTCAAGCGCATCGGCCAAAAGGTCGCTAGCAACATCAAGGTGGCCATGGTTGTGCCTGGCTCCGGCTTGGTGAAGGCGCAGGCCGAAAAAGAGGGCTTGCACGAGATTTTCAAAGCCGCAGGGTTTGAATGGCGCGAACCCGGTTGCAGCATGTGCCTGGCCATGAATTCCGACCGATTGGAGCCCGGCGAGCGCTGTGCGTCCACCAGCAACCGCAACTTCGAAGGCCGCCAAGGCGCAGGCGGCCGCACCCACCTGGTGAGCCCCGCCATGGCAGCCGCAGCAGCCGTGCATGGGCACTTTGTGGATGTGAGACGTTTTGCGTGAAGCGCGCTCACTCCCGCAATGAGTCAATTTGAGAAACTGCTCTGGGCGATCCTTTCAGGGCAAAGCGATGCGAACCTGCGCTTTGATGACCTGCTCAAAGTCTTGCAACGTTTGGGCTTTGCGGTCAGGATTCGCGGCTCACACCACATCGCATTCCGAGAAGGCATTGAAGAAATCATCAACGTTCAGCCCAGTGGCTCGTTTGCCAAACCCTACCAGGTGCGCCAAGTTCGCAACCTGATCGTGAAGTACCAACTGGTTCCCAAAGGCGAATCCCATGAGTAACCGATACGAAATCATCATTTACTGGAGCGAAGCCGATTCGGCCTTCCTGGCCGAAGTGCCAGAGTTACCAGGCTGCATGGCAGATGGCGCAAGCCACGCGCATGCACTGGCTGCGGCCCAAGAGGCAATTCGGCTTTGGGTAGAGACTGCCCGTTCGCTGAATCGCCCGATCCCGGAACCACGCGGCCGCTTGATGTACGCCTGAAAGGATGAACCCCATGACCAAACTCATCACACTGCTCGCAGTACTTGCAGCTTTTACGCTTTGCGGCTGCAACACCCTCGAAGGCATCGGCAAAGACGTGAAAAAAGCTGGGCAAACCGTTGAAGAAGCGGCCAAGAAAAAATGAAACCCTTCACCCAACACACAGGCCTCGTGGCGCCCCTCGACCGTGAAAACGTCGATACCGACGCGATCATTCCAAAGCAATTTTTGAAGCGCATCACCAAGGCGGGCTTTGGCGACAACTTGTTTGATGCGGATCGGTTCTTGGATGTGGGCGATGCGAATTCCAAGCTCGCGGATCGCAAGCTCAACCCCGATTTTGTGTTGAACCAGCCTCGATACAAGGGTGCAAGTGTGCTGCTCTGCCGCAAAAACTTCGGCTGCGGCTCAAGCCGCGAGCACGCGCCGTGGGCGATTGAGCAGTACGGCTTTCGCGCGCTGATTGCGCCGAGCTATGCCGACATCTTTTTCAACAACTGCTTCAAAAACGGCCTTTTGCCCATCGTGCTGCCCGAAAGCGTGGTCTCGAAGCTGTTTGACGAAGTGGCCGCTTTCCCAGGCTATCAGCTCACCGTTGACCTGCCAGCGCAGCGCATCGTGAAAGCCGATGGCGAAGTCATCGAGTTCGAGGTCAACGCCTTTCGCAAGTACTGCCTGGTGAACGGCTTTGACGACATCGGCCTCACTTTGCGGCATGCCGACAAAATCAAGGCGTTTGAAGCCGAGCGCTTGCTTCGCTACCCTTGGCTCTCGGCCACGGCCGCCGTTTCGGCCTGAAGGAGAAGACCATGCTGCGCTGGATTGCTGTCTTCGCGTTTTGCCTGAGCGCCACGCCGTTTGCGCAGGCGCAAGCCAAGTTGGAAGACGTGCTGCGCAACCCTTGGGTGCAGCAAATCTTGGGCCAGCGTTTGCCGGAGGCCAAGCTCGATTTGCTGAAGACCGATGCCCAGCTCTGCGCCAACCCGCAGTTTCGCGCTGCCAATGTGCAGCGCTGTGCCGGGGCAGACCAGGCGGCACGAGTGGCAGCCATGCCGACCGAGCTTCGCGTGATGATCGCAAACCCCGTCACTGCCAATGCGATGCGTGAGCTTTGCCTTGGCAACATCCAAATCGCAAGCACCAACTATTTGTGTGTGGAGCTCGCGAAAGCTGACTCAAGCTTGGGCAACCAATTGCAATCGCGCCAAGTTGAAGAGGCCCAACGATTGCTCCAGCAGTCTGCGGGCGATCAACGGCCATGAAGCGCCTCTGACCAGGTTCGCGGCGCGCAAACGGGCCAATGTCGGCAGTCCAGACGCATTTTTGAGCTGAAATTCCAGCTCTGTCCATATATTCATTACATTCTTTGCTATGAAACTTGCAATTCTCCCCGGTGACGGCATCGGCACTGAAATCGTCGCCCAAGCCGTGCGTGTGCTCCAAGCGCTTGATCTGAAGTTCGAGATGGAAGAAGCCAAAGTGGGGGGTGCAGCCTACGAAGCCTTTGGCCACCCGCTGCCCGATGCCACGCTGAATTTGGCCAAATCCGCCGATGCGATCCTCTTTGGCGCGGCGGGTGATTGGAAGTACGACACCCTGGATCGCCCGCTGCGACCCGAACAAGCCATCCTGGGCCTGCGCAAGCACTTGGGTTTGTTTGCCAACCTGCGCCCCGCGATTTGCTACGAGCAGCTCACGCACGCTTCAAGCCTGAAGCCTGAACTGGTGGCGGGCCTGGACATCCTCATCATTCGCGAGCTGACTGGCGACATCTACTTTGGCCAACCCAGAGGCCGCCGCACCGCGACCGACGGGCACTTTCCCGGCGCATTGGAAGCTTTTGACACGATGCGCTACAGCGTGCCGGAGATCGAGCGCATCGGCCATGTGGCCTTCCAAGCCGCGCAAAAGCGCAGCAAGAAGGTGTGCAGCGTCGACAAAGCCAACGTGCTGGAAACCTTCCAACTCTGGAAAGACGTGATGACCGAGGTGGGCAAGAGCTACCCCGACGTGCAGCTCAGCCACATGTACGTGGACAACGCGGCCATGCAGCTCGTCAAAGCGCCCAAGGCCTTTGACGTGGTGGTCACCGGCAACATGTTTGGTGACATCTTGAGCGACGAAGCCAGCATGCTCACCGGCTCCATTGGCATGCTGCCTTCAGCAAGCCTGGACAAAGCCAACAAAGGCCTCTACGAACCCAGCCATGGCAGCGCGCCCGACATCGCGGGCAAAGGCGTAGCAAATCCGCTGGCAACCATCCTGAGCGCCGCCATGATGCTGCGCTACAGCCTCGCTCAACCAGAGGCCGCGGTGCGCATCGAAGCCGCTGTGCAAGCCGTGCTTGCCCAAGGCCTGCGCACGCCCGACATCTACAGCGACGGCACCACCAAAGTGGGCACCTCGCAAATGGGTGATGCGGTGGTGGCAGCGCTTTCCACGCAAGGCTGATGCTGGATCGCCCTCCGAGTGCGGCGCAGGAAGCCCGCAAGTGGGCGCTTCGGGCAGGCGTGGGCGGTCTGTTTGCGTTTGGCCTGTATTCGCTGTTCGAAAAAATCGGTGAAGGTGCAGGCGTGATCGGGTTGGTCTTGTCTGGGCCGATCTTTGGCGTGCTTTTTGCACGCCCTTTGATCGATTTGGTCGAGCGTTCATTCCAACTGATCCGCTACCACGCCCTGCTAGACAATCGCGGCTTTCGCACGGCCTTCAAAGGCAGCTCGCTCCACATTGACGAGTGGCTGGACTTGGATGACGACATCGATGGGAAAGCACACGTGTGCGTGAACCTTGAGCATCTGCTCAATGCCTCGTTCACCCAAAACAGGCCCGCGCTCGCCGCAAGGCTTGCTGACATCACCGTGAAGATCGAGAAGCTGCCCTACGTGCGCATTGAGCCGCTCGTGAAGCGGTTGGCGGGCAATGTGGAAAGCTGGGACGGCAGCATCGTCATCAACGACCACCTGCAGCGCTTAGGCCGCCACTTGGGCCAGCAAGTGCTGCTGCCGTGGCTGCGCAGAAAAGGCCGCAAGCTCCCCACCGAAGCCTTTGGCAGCGCAGAGCTGGCCGAGTTCGCCAAGCCACATGTTGTGCCTACTGTTGCCGCGATGCAGTCCAGGAACTGAGCTTCAGCCCGAGCGCGCCATCACGTCTTCAAACGGCTCTCGGTTCTTGAAGCGATACGCACCAAAGTCGCGCTGATCGGTCGTGAGGATTCGGCCATGGCCCAAGTGTTCGGCGAGCAGCACGAGCGAGGCATCGGCCAAATCCATCGGCAGCTTTTTATAGCGCTTCATCAAGGCCTGCATGCGCGGCAGGCGCTCGGCTGGAATTTCCCAAACCTGGAGTACGCCGCTTTGCACATCGTCCAGCAGTGCCATCACGCAATCAAAGTGCACGCGGCTTGAGAGGATGTAGCAGGCCTCGGTCAACACGGGCCAACTCGATATCCACCCTTCGGCGTAAGACTCGGCAAACCGCATGGCCCGCGCGTGATGGGCATCGCGCTTGTCTTGAAGCGCGATCAAAAAGCCCGTGTCAACGATGAACACGAGCGCTACTTGCGTTTGGGTTTGGCAGGTACTCGCGCTTGTGGCGCGTGCTTATCGGCCCAGCCTTGCGCAAGCACCGCTTTGTAGTTCACCGACAAGCTGCCCGCGTCTGGCCCAGAGCTTGCGTGTTTGCCAGCCAGGCTTGCGAGTCGGCTTTTGGGCGGCGGCTGGTTCGCGTGCATCACGCTTGCGTGGTACTGCGCCAAGCTCTGCCGCAATATTTCGCTGATGCCCAAGCCGGTTTTGATGCGCAACGCTTCCAACTGCGCAGCGGCGCCCGCGCCCAGGCGCGCATTCACTTTGACTCCAGCGAGGGAGTCTGCAACGAAAGCAGGGGAATCCAGGGCGAGCGCAGTCATGTACGACAGTGTACGACAATCACTCGCACTCGTCCAACCGCTATACTCCCGCCCCATGAATCGCATCAGCGCCCCCTGCTTCACCGCCTGCACCATCCGTGCTGCGTCAGCTGCGCGCGCGATCATTACCAAAAAGGCAACTAAAGGCTAGCCACGCCTCGGTTCGTCTCGCGCCCACCCGGCCTTGATGAGCCGGGGCGAAGCAGGAAATTTTTCTCCACTTCGCAACTTAATTTTCAAAGGCGCAGCAATGAAATCAGGTAGTTTGGTCGGCCTAGTGGGCTGGCGTGGCATGGTCGGCTCGGTGCTCATGGAGCGCATGCAAGCCGAAGGCGATTTCGATCACATCGAGCCGGTGTTTTTCTCCACCAGCAACGCAGGTGGCGAAGCGCCCAAGCAAGCCAAAAACGAATCCAAGCTCTTCAATGCGTTTGACATTGATGCATTGAAGCGCTGCGATGCGATCATCACTTGCCAAGGTGGCGACTACACCACCGAGGTGTATCCCAAGCTGCGCGCAGTCGGCTGGAACGGCCACTGGATCGATGCGGCAAAAACCCTGCGCATGAAAGACGACGCGATCATCATCCTGGATCCGATCAACTTGTCCGTGATCCAAGATGCAATGAAAAACGGCATCAAGAACTGGATCGGTGGCAACTGCACCGTGAGCTGCATGATGATGGGCGTAGGCGCGCTCTACAAAGCTGGCTTGGTGGAATGGATGCAAACCAGCACCTACCAAGCGGCCAGCGGCGGGGGTGCTCCTAACATGCGCGAAATGCTCGTGCAATACGGCGCGCTGTACGCCGAAGTCAAAGACTTGCTGGACGACCCCGCCAGCGCCATTTTGGAAATCGACCGAAAAGTCACGGCCAAGCAGCGTGCCTTCACCCCGGAAGAAACCAAGAACTTTCGTGGCATCCCACTCGGCGGTAACTTGATCCCCTGGATCGACGCGGATCGCGGCAACGGCACAAGCCTGGAAGAGTGGAAGGGCGGAGCCGAGACCAACAAAATCCTCGGCAACGGTGCGATGTTTGGCACGCCCGAAATCCCGATTGACAGCACCTGCGTGCGCATCGGCTCGATGCGCTGCCACAGCCAGTCGCTCACGTTCAAGCTCAAACGCGACGTGCCACTGGCCGACATCGAAGCCATGATCGCCAACGACAACCCCTGGGCCAAACTCGTGCCCAACGAACGCGTGGCAACCGAGACCCAGCTGACCGCAGCGAACGTGGCAGGCACGCTCACGATCCCTGTGGGCCGCGTGCGCAAGCTCGCGATGGGGCCGGAGTATTTGGGCGCGTTCACGATCGGTGACCAGCTCATGTGGGGCGCGGCCGAGCCGCTGCGCCGCATGCTGCGCATTCTGTTGGAAGCCTGATCCTGCTCAAACCAGGGTTTGCGCGCTGCCTCACTCAGCCTCGCCCAGCCGAGTAACCACTCACTTCAGAACTGCCGAGTTTGGGCGCAAACCCGTTGCCCCAGGGCAACAAAGCGCCCATTTTTCGCGCACCAGAGGCAGAGGCTCGCAATGAAAACTGAAACTTCAGGTGAATTGGAGCTTGTCAGCCTAAGGTCTTGATGTTATGGTTCTTTTTCGTTGAATCTGCGGTCAATAGCGCATGAAAAACACCCGCTCTCCCCGCGCCTCGGAAATGCTCTCAGTCACACAAGACCGCCCTGCTCCCCGTTTCGCCCCCACGTTGATGGCGCTTGCCCTGGCCATCAGCTTATCCACGATTGCCCAAGACGCTCATGCACTCGCTTTGGGTCGCGTGAGTGTGCTGTCTGCGCTCGGCGAGCCGCTGCGCGCTGAAATCGACATTCCAGAGATCTCTGCAGACGAAGCGAGCACTCTCAAAGTGAGCTTGGCCAGCCCCGACGCGTTTCGAGCCGCAGGCGTGGAATTCAGTCCTGCATTGATTGGTGCGCAGCTCAGTTTGCAGCGCCGCGCCGATGGCCGTGCCTTTTTGCGCCTCAGCTCTGAGCGCACCGTGGCTGACCCATTTGTAGACCTGATCGTGGAGGCCACCTGGGCGGGTGGTCGCATCGTGCGCGACTACACAGTTTTGCTCGATCCGCCTTCGCTCAAAGCGCCTGCGGCCGCGCCCGCTGCCACCACATTGCCCGCCACAAGCGCGAGTACCTCGCCATCTGTCACGGCAGCGCCCTTGCCAGTTGCCGCAGCGCCAGCCCCCGTGCCCTCCTCAGCCCCGGCCGCCCAACCAGCGGTCGCTGGTCGGCCAGCACCGTCGCCCGCTCCCGCTTCACGCGCAGCCGCGCCTGCCGCACCAGCCGCACCAGCCGCACAAAAAGAATCGCCGGGAACGCAAGTGACCGTGAAGGTCGGCGACACTGCCGCTGCTATTGCTTCGCGCGTGAAGCCGCAGGATGTATCCCTGGATCAAATGCTGGTCGCGCTGCTCCGTGCCAATCCGGATGCCTTCATTGCCAACAACATCAATCGCCTGAAAGCCGGTGCCGTGTTGGAAGTGCCAAGCGCGCAGGCCGTGCAGGGCAACACTACAGCCGAAGCCCGCAAGACCCTGCGAGCACAAAGCCAAGACTTCAACGCCTTTCGCGGCAAGCTTGCTCAAGCCGCCCCCGCGCTTGGCTTGCCGAGTGGGCCGGACCGCGCAGCATCGGGCAAAGTGCAAAGCGACGTCAAAGAATCCAGCGCAGCGGCTCAGGCGGCTGATAAGTTGAAGCTGGCCAAAGCAAGCGCAGCCAGTGCCGCGCAGACTGACGCCATTGCGAAAGGCCGCGCGGCAGACGAAGCCGCCAAGCGCAAAGCCGAGCTCGAGCGAAATCTGGCCGATCTGAACAAGGCCGCAGCCAGCGCTGCCGCCGTGAAGGCGGCTGCGGGTGCTGCGCCTTCGGCCGCAGCGTCAAAACCCGGACAAGCCGGTCTGCCGGTCGCCGCTCCTGCCGCACCCGCTGCTGCGGCTGTGGCCAGCGCCTCTGCCCCGAAAACAACTGCAACGCAAACGACCACAGCCTCTGCCCCTGCTGTTGCGCCTCCCAGTGCGACAGCCGCAGCTTCCGCCGCCGCTTCTGGCGCGTCAGCGCCGAGCACGGCGGCCAGCAAGCCTGCCAGCGTGGCATCTCCCGCCGCCACCGCCACCGCTTCTTCAGCCGCTTCTTCGCCTGCGCCAGCAAGCAGCGCAACCGGCACCCCCGCGAGCGCGCCCGCCAAGCCACAGCCGGCAAAAGCACCACCACCTCCACCCGAGCCAGAACCCAGTTTCTTAGACACGCTCATGGGCAACCCTCTGCTCCCGCTTGGCGGGCTGGGTGTGGTTGGCCTCGGCGCCTTCGGCATTTGGTACAAACGCCGGCGCGACAAAAAATCGCATGTGGACAGCTCGTTCTTGGAAAGCCGCTTGCAACCCGACTCGTTCTTCGGCGTGAGCGGTGGCCAGCAGATCAACACCGACAGCAGCGTCAGCCCGCAGGCCAACGCATCTTCGATGGTCTATTCGCCCAGCCAGATCGACGCCGTGGGAGACGTTGATCCTGTCGCAGAAGCCGATGTGTATTTGGCGTATGGCCGCGATTTGCAGGCCGAAGAGATTTTGAAAGAGGCGCTGCGCACCTCACCCAAGCGCGTCGCCATCCACACCAAGCTGCTTGACATTTACGGCAAACGCCGCGACGCCCGCGCCTACGAGTCAGTGGCGCGCGAGGTGTTCACCCTCACGAACGGCGAAGGCCCAGAATGGGAAAAAGCGGCAGAGCTCGGGCAGGATTTGGAGCCGAGCAACGCGCTTTACCAACACAAAGGCGGCGGCGCAGCGGCGCTTGCCACGATGCCCATCAGCGCGGCGGCAATAGCCGCTGCCACCGCAGCCTCAGCCGCCACGCTGCCGATGGCCGCCCAAGCGCACGCGGCGCAATCCGCTCAGTCCGCAGATATCGACCTGGACCTCGACTTCTCCCTGGACGACCCAGCCGACGCGCCCGGCGGGTCCGTTGCGCCTTCGCCTACGCAACCATCCCCGCTTTCCGGTGGCACAGAGCCTACGGTCGCCTTCCAAGTTACGCCGATGGAAGACCCGGGCCTCACCTTTGATTTGGATATCTCCAGTCCGGCGGCTGCACCGGTGGCCAAAGCCGCCCCTGCCGCGCCAGACCTCGGCATGCTGCTGTCGCTGCCAGACTTAGCGGTGGAAAACAATTCGCTCAGCTTTACGCCTCAACCGTTCACACCACCTGCACCAAGCCCCAAAGCCGCTCCAAACCCCGACCCGAACGCGCTCAGCTTTGACATGGGCGACCTGTCACTCGATCTGGATCAGCCCAGCACCACGCCATCGGTGATGCCTGAAGACCTGACCGGCGATCCGCTGGAAACGAAACTGGCATTGGCCCGCGAATTCCGCGACATCGGCGACAAAGAAGGCGCGCGCGAGTTGGCCCGCGAGGTGCTTGCCGAGGCGGATGGCGCGCTGAAAGCCAGAGCGCAAAAGCTTCTGAGCGAAATTGGCTGAGCCGGGTGCGCGGGGGCCCACACTGCCGCTGCTCGCCTCAACCTCTGCCACCAACCAGGTTCCTCCGCCAGCCCAAGACCAGCGCATAGCCCTTGGCCTGAGCTACGCAGGCCAAGCTTACGAAGGCTGGCAAACCCAGCGTTCAGGGCTCGCGGTTGAAGATCACGTGCGCCGCGCGCTGAGCGAATTCATGGGTGAGCCTTGCGGCAACCTCGTCTCCGCAGGGCGCACCGACGCCGGCGTGCATGCAAGCGGGCAAGTGCTGCACTTGGATTCAGGTCTCTCCCGGGAACCGGCTTCTTGGGTGCGCGGCACCAATCGCTACCTGCCTAAAGACATCGCTGTGCAATGGGCCAAGCCCGTCTCACCAGACTTCCACGCCCGTTTTTCCGCACGCTCTCGCCGCTACACCTACGTCTTGCGCGAATCCACAGTGCGACCTAGCCTGGATCAAGGGCGCGCAGGCTGGGTTTTTCGGCCTTTGAATGCTGAGGCCATGCACGCGGCCTGTGCCCTGCTCTTGGGCAAGCACGATTTTTCCAGTTTTCGCGCTGCGCAGTGCCAGGCAAAAACGCCTGTGCGCACCCTGATGCGGGCTGAACTGCGCCAACACAAGACTTACTGGTTCTTCGACTTTGAAGCCGACGCCTTTTTGCATCACATGATCCGAAACATCATGGGCTGTCTCATCGCCGTTGGCCAAGGCTCGTACCCAGCCAGCTGGGTCGGCGAAGTGCTGGCTGCCAAAAGCCGTGAAGCCGCAGCGCCCACTTTTGCGCCCGATGGCCTGTACTTCATCGGGCCCCGATACGACGCGCGTTGGCAACTGCCTGAAAGCACCAACGCGATAGACTTTTTCGCATGAACGCCGACTTGCTGCCCATCCAACGCAAAGCGCAACGCCCGGAGCAACCCACTCAAATCAAAATTTGCGGGCTGACCCGCGAAAGCGATGTGCAAGCCGCAAGCGTTGCCGAAGTGGATTTCGCCGGGTTCATCCTGTACGCCCGCAGCCCCCGCCACGTGAGCATTGAGCGCGCCCGGATGTTGGTGGAAGGCCTGAGCGCATCCGTCACCCCCGTTTTGGTGCTGGTGGATGCAGACGACACCGACGTGCGCGCCATTCGCGACCACTTCAGCGGCACCGACGTGCGCTACCTCATCCAGTTTCACGGCCGGGAAACGCCCGAGCGGTGCGCAGCGGTGAGCCAAGAGTTGAATCGGCCTTACTGGCGCGCTGCGCCTGTGGCCATTGGCCCCGCTCAGGCCGACGCAGCAGCCACCACCCAAGCGCTGCTAGACTATGCCCGACCCTACGCTGAGGCTCAGGCGCTGTTGCTTGACAGCCAGGTGGTGCAAGCGATTGGACCCAACTCACACGGCGTTGGCGGTAGCGGATTCGGCGGCACAGGGCACAGCTTCGATTGGAATTTGATTCAGTGGTCACGGCTCACACAAAACGCAGCATTTCACCTCGTCTTGAGTGGTGGACTCAATGCTGCAAACGTGGCCGAGGGAATGGCAAAGGCGCGGCCCTGGGCCGTTGATGTGAACTCCGGCGTGGAAATGCGGCTGCCTTCGGGCGAGCTGCAAAAGGGTTTGAAAGACCCGCACGCCATCTCCGCCTTCATTGCCGCCGTGCGCGCAGCCGATGCGCAGGCGGCCCATCTTCCAGCGAATCCCCATGCATCCCTCGACCTCTCCCGCAGCGGACTACCCGCAAGCCAGCTACCAACAGCCTAGCCCAGCAGGCCACTTTGGCCGCTACGGCGGCAGTTTTGTGAGCGAAACGCTCACCCACGCGATTGAAGAGCTTCGCGATAATTACGCGAAATACCAGCACGATGCAGACTTCATTGCCGAATTTAGGCGTGAATTGAAGCATTTTGTGGGCCGTCCCTCGCCGATTTACTTTGCAGATCGACTCTCGCGCGAAGTGGGTGGCGCAAAGATTTTTTTCAAGCGCGAAGACTTGAACCACACCGGCGCGCACAAGATCAACAACGTGATCGGCCAAGCGCTTTTGGCCAAGCGCATGGGCAAGCCCCGCGTGATTGCCGAAACAGGCGCGGGCCAGCACGGTGTGGCCACCGCCACCATTTGCGCGCGCTACGGCTTGGAATGCGTGGTGTACATGGGCAGCGTGGACGTGAAGCGCCAAAGCCCGAACGTGTACCGCATGAAGCTGCTGGGCGCGACCGTGATCCCCGTGGAATCCGGCAGCAAAACGCTCAAAGACGCGCTCAATGAAGCCATGCGCGATTGGGTGACGAACGTGGACAACACCTTCTACATCATCGGCACCGTGGCTGGGCCGCACCCGTATCCAATGATGGTGCGCGATTTTCAAAGCGTGATTGGGCAAGAGTGTTTGCAGCAAATGCCCGAGATGTTGAGTGGTGCGGGCCAGCAACCTGATGCAGT
>JAAFHN010000510.1 GCA_013298415.1 Comamonadaceae bacterium | reverse complement strand
GTGAGCAAGAAGTTTTGGGACAGCTTGAGCGCCGACGAGAAGAAAGTGATTCAGGATTCCGCCAACGAAGCCTCCAAATTCCAGCGCGCTGAAGCACGCGGCCAAGTGGCTGGCGCGCTCGACAACATGAAGAAAAACGGCATGCAAGTGACCGAGTTTTCTGCGGCTGAAATCACAAAATTCTCAGCACGCATGAAGCCCGTGTACGAAAAACATGCACCCGCAGTGGGCGCTGCCACGGTGAACGAGCTTTTTGCCGAGTTGGCAAAAGTTCGCAAGTAGTCGCTGGTGAACGACGACGGCTAGGGACGGCGGCGACTTCATGGGTTTGCGCATCGATGGCTTGACCGAGCTGATCGCTCACATCGGTTACCCGACTCACAGCTTCAAATCGCCGCTGATCTACAACCCGTGGTTTGCGCACTGCGGCGCGAATGCCGCAGTCGTGCCCTTTGCTTGCGACAGCGCGCCATTTGAAGCACTTTTGCCCGCGCTGCTGGCGCTGCCGAATGTGCGCGGCGCACTCATCACCATGCCACACAAGGTGCGCGTGTGCGGCATGGTGGACGAGCTTTCGGCCACCGCGCGGGTGGCTGGTGCATGCAATGCCGTCAAGCGCTTACCCGATGGGCGTTTGCACGGCGACATGTTTGATGGCGAAGGCTTCGTGCAAGGCGCGCTTGCGCATGGCATCGCGCTGGAGGGTGCGCGCGCGCTCGTGGTGGGCGCTGGCGGCGTGGGCTCAGCCATTGCCGCTTCGCTGGCGGCAGCGGGCGTGGGCCACTTGAGTCTTTTTGATGTGAACGCAGCGAGTGCGGATTCGCTGGCTGATCGGCTGCGCGCCCACTACCCGCACTTGAGTCTCAGCGCAGGAGCGCGCGATCCCAGCGGCCACCGCGTGGTGGTGAATGCCACCCCGCTGGGCATGAATGAAAGCGACCCCCTGCCCCTGGATGCCTCGCGCTTAGAAGCTGGCAGCTTCGTGGGCGAGGTGGTGATGCGCACCGCTCACACCCCACTTTTGCAAGCCGCGCTCGCCAGAGGCTGCCAAATCCAAGTGGGCACCGACATGCTCTTCGCCCAAATCCCCAGCTACTTAGCCTACTTCGGCCTGCCGGTAGCCACGCCCGCCCAACTCCGAAGCCTGGCGGAGCTTTGAGCGTCGTGGCGGGGTGAAACAGCCGATGCAGCCGGACACAAAAGGCGCAAAGGTTACGCAAAAAGCGCAAAAAAATCTGCCGGGAAAGGGTCTTGGGGCCATTTTTGAGTCAAATCAGCCCTCTGTCCAGGGATTTACAAGATACATAGCTACAAATTAAGTAGCATCTCTTGATTCATCCATCGGATTTTTTGCGTCTTTTTCGTCCGGCCGTCTCGGCCGTCCCGGCTGTTCCGGCTGTTGTAGCCACCGTGAGCCCGCCAAGCGCTGCATCATTTGTAGCAATAGAGCAAGGAATCATATGGACAGATGGTCAATCTGCCATCAAAAATGCGAATCAAGGCACCCGGAGGCAGCGCCGCCCGAGCCCAGGCACAACAAACCCAGCCGCACAGCCGCACCATCCAGCCTGATCGCCTGATACCATGTCTTCGCTGATCAAAAGCGGCCCACGGTCCAGGTGATATCAACGCAACTTGCTACGCTTTTTGAGCAACAGACAGCAAACCCTGTGAACCGAGAAGAAATTGCGAGGCATGTGTGAATGCAAAATTTGACCCCACATCCGCATCAGAAATGGGAAACGGGAGACCTGACCCTGGATTCCCTGGATTCCCTGGAGTCCGACACGCCCAAAACGAAAGTACCGCATGACCCAAATTCGGATCAAAAATTTTGGCCCTATCTTGCAAGGCATGCAAGGCAACGACGGTTGGATCACCTTCAAACGGGTAACGGTCTTTATCGGTAACCAAGGCTCGGGCAAGAGCACGCTGGCCAAACTTTTCTCGACCTTCTCGTGGATGGAAAAGGCATTGGTGCGAGGCGACTATCCACAAAAATGGTTTGAGCGTAAAGATCGCCTAAAAAACCAATTGCTGCCTTACCACCGGCTTGAGCACTACTTGCATAAGCAAGGCGGCGAGATTGAGTATCGTGGTGACGCCTACAAGTTTCGCTCAGAAGAAACTCGCTTAGTTATTTCGCCGCAAGTTAATGCCAAATACCAGTTACCACAGGTTATGTATGTGCCCGCCGAGCGCAACTTCATCGCCTATGTTCGGCAGTCGCGAGAATTGAAGCTTTCTTCCGAAGCATTGACGGAGTTTTTGACGGAATACGACAACGCAAAAGCGCACATGAACGGAGCTGTGAGACTGCCGATCAACGACACTGAGTTGGAGTACGACAAACTCAATGATTTGCTCCACCTCAAGGCAAAGACGCACAGACTGCGCCTGACGGATGCCTCCAGCGGCTTCCAGTCGCTCGTACCCGTTTACCTGGTGAGCCGATTTTTGGCGGGCGCTGTAGGCTCAAGAGACCAAGCCCCCATGAGCACGCAGGAGTTGGATCGTTTCAAAAAATGGGCTGCTGAGATCTTTACGAACGAAAACTTGACTGAAGAACAGCAGCGTGCAGCGCTTTCCACGCTATCGACTCGATTCAACAAGAAGGCTTTTCTGAACATCGTGGAGGAGCCTGAACAAAATTTGTTCCCTGGTTCACAGTGGGAAATGCTCCAGAGTCTGTTGCAGTTCAACAGCCGAGGTCCGCACAACCGGCTGGTCATGACCACCCACAGCCCCTACATCGTCGGCTACC
>JAAFHN010000151.1 GCA_013298415.1 Comamonadaceae bacterium | reverse complement strand
ATCATGGCCGACCAGCACCGCAACGCGGTGTGGCTGGGCGAGCGCGATTGCTCCATGCAGCGCCGCCACCAAAAAGTGATCGAGGAAGCCCCTGCACCGCACATTCCGCGCAAGCTGATCGAGCGCATTGGCGACCGCTGCGCAGCAGCCTGCAAGAAAATCGGCTACCGGGGCGCGGGCACGTTTGAGTTCCTCTACGAAAAAGGCGAGTTTTTCTTCATCGAGATGAACACGCGGGTGCAAGTGGAGCACCCGGTGACGGAATACATCACTGGCATCGACATCGTGAAAACGCAGATTTGCGTGGCGTTTGGCGACAAGCTGCCCTTTTCGCAGCGCAACATCGAGTTCAAGGGCCACGCGATTGAATGCCGCATCAACGCGGAAGATCCCTACAAATTCACGCCCTCGCCCGGCAAGATCACGATGTGGCACGCGCCTGGCGGCCCAGGCGTGCGCGTGGATTCACACGCCTACACGAACTACGTGGTGCCACCCAACTACGACAGCATGATCGGCAAAATCATCGTTTACGGCGATACCCGCGAGCACGCGCTGGCCCGCATGCGCCAAGCCTTGGCCGAAACGGTGGTGGAGGGCATCAACACCAACATCCCATTGCACCGAGATCTGATGGTGGACGGCGGCTTCATCGCCGGGGGCACGAACATCCACTACTTGGAAGACTGGTTGTCGAAGCGCAAGCGCTGAGCCCGAAACAAAAAGGGGCCATGCTGGCCCCTTTTTTTGGACTGGCAGCGCATTCACTCCTGCTTGAAGACCAATTCAATCTCGGTCTTCTGCGGCGCATCCACTTTGTTGTACTTCCACTCGCGCACTGCGGCCATGACCGGGTTGTTCAGGGCCCGCGTTGAGGAACTCACGACCCGCACATCGCTGGTACTTCCATCCGTGTTCACAGTGAAAGCGATTCGAACTGCGGCGCCTGACGCCAGTTCGCGTTGAGCGGCTGGGGACAGCCGAGGCTCTGGCTGCGAGATCGGAACCAAATCAATGTTCAGTTTGGGCGGCGGTGGAGGTGGCGGCGCAACCGCCACTTGCACCGGCGCTGGTGGCGGAGGCGGCGGTGCAGCGACCACCGGAGCGGGTGCTGGCGGCGGGGGAGGTGGCGCGACGGCGGCAACCGCAGCAGGCGCTGGGGTTGCTGCGGCCGCAGACGCTTGCTTGGCTGCGGCTTCTGCAATCTCTGCACGGCGAGCTGCCGCAGCCGCCACCGCAGCAGCTGAATTGGCACCCGCAGGTGGCGCGCTGGCTACAGTTGGAGCTGGCGCTGGCACCGGAGCCGGGGCCGCCGCAGTGGGCGCAGGAGCAGGAGATGGCGCTGTTGTAGGCGCGCGGGGCTTTTGCGCGCTGGTTTGGTTGGTCAGAATCCAGCGGTAGGGGCTCGCGGCCTGGCGCTTCACGGCTTCGCTCAACTGCGCCTCGCTGGCCGAAGCCGCTGGCGGTGCCGCCGTTTGTGCATGCACCGCGCTCATGCCACCGGTCAAGCACAACACCGCTGAAAACAGCCTCGTGCATTCGCGACCCCGAACCAACCAATCCATGCGGTGCCGCTCGGCACCTGCCCTTATTTTCTTGCCCATGCTCAACCTCTTCGATTGCTCCGCCAAAAGATGCCCCATCCACCCGCTTGTGACCGGTGGTTCGAAGCACTCGCCCCAACTGCCGTCTTGCGTGTCGACGGCATGTCGTTCGCTTTCCCACGGCACAATGTGAACGCAGAAACAGCATCGTGGATTTTAAGAAGCCCCGAGCGGGGATTTCGAGGCGGTGCGCTCTAATGCGCCGCTCGGTTTCCCTTATGGAAAACAATACCAAAGTTACGAAATGGTAACGAAACTGACTGCAAAATTTCGGCGTCAGGCAAAGGAATGTCACATGGTTGAATGGACGGTGTGTTGCAACGAAGCGCAGGTGGAAGGCGTGTGCGACGCGCTTGACGCCTTGCAGTGCCTCAGCGCATCGGTGGAAGACGCGGATGCACAAACCGATGCCGAGCGAGCGCTCTTCGGCGAGCCCGGCATGCCCGCGCCTGCTGAGGCTTGGCAGCGTTCCAAAGTGCGGGCGCTGTTTGCGGATGCCACACAGGCCGAAATTGCGAGGGCTGCGCTTGCCGACCGGGCGCTCGCCGAAGTTTGGCAAGATTTGGGCATTGCGGTGGTTCCCGAACAAGATTGGGTTCGACTCACGCAGTCGCAGTTTTCCCCGGTGCACATTGCCAACGAGTTTTGGATCGTGCCCAGTTGGCACGAAGCGCCCGCCAGGGCCAAGACGGTGATGCGCTTGGACCCTGGGCTCGCCTTTGGCACCGGCACTCACCCCACCACGCACATGTGTTTGCAGTGGCTGGCTGGCCCAGAATTTGGCCACACGCTCGCTCATTCGCAACCCACTCGCGTGCTCGATTACGGCTGTGGCTCGGGCGTGCTTGCGATTGCTGCGGGGCTGATTGCGCAATCCTGCGGAGCCGCGGTGCAGATCGATGCGGTTGACTTGGACACGGCGGCTATCAAAGCCACGGCTGACAACGCGCGCACCAATCGCGTGAACCTCAATCCAGGGGAAGTCAGCACTGTGACCGGTCGCTACGACGTCGTGCTCGCCAACATCTTGGCCACGCCACTCAAGGTGTTGGCCCCACTGCTGTGCGCGCGCTTGGATCGCGGCGGCCATTTGATCCTTGCAGGCATCTTGGAGCGCCAAGCTGAGGATCTGCAGGAGGCATATCGGCCCTGGGTGGATTTGGAGGTCAGCAACGAGCAAGACGGCTGGATTTTGATGACGGCAAGGCAGCGCGACGCATGAGTGGCATCACCCAGTGCCCCGCGTGTGGCACGCTCTTTCGCGTGCTCGACGAGCAACTGGCCGTATCAAAAGGCTGGGTACGCTGCGGGCAGTGCCACGAAGTTTTTGACGCAGCGTCCAGCTTGACCGACGCGCCGAATGGGGTTGCGGAGACAGCCGGGAGCGGAAGTCACGCTGGTCACGGGGACGTCGTCCAGAGCGTCGGCGGCGAAATCAGTGCTGAAGCGCGGGCTTCGAGTGTCCGAATCAACCCAACGGGTGCCGAACAGCGAGACGCCCGTCTGGCCCTGCCGCTGCCCGCATCCTCCGACTCAGAGTCGGGCTGGGCGGTGGAGCCTGCGCAAATTTTGGCGGCTCCAGAGGCGGACAGCGCGCCAGCCGGCCTGCCGCAAATCGACAGCGCTGCGGCCACCGCGTCACCGCCGCAAGAAACAGTCCTTGCTGCGAACCAAACGGTCGCGCCCGAGCCCGCGCCAGCGACTGAAACAGAAGCGACGGTGTCTTTCATGGCAATGCCGTCCGTGCCGAAACGAAGGTGGCCCTGGGTTCTGGCGGGTTTCGCGTTAGCGATCGCCTTGGCTGCGCAAAGCCTGTGGTTTTGGCGCGAAGCGTTGGCCGTGCGCTGGCCTGCGACCACGCCCGCGCTGTCGCAGGCTTGCGCCTGGATCGGATGCCGCGTGGATGCGCCGCAACTGCCCGAGGCCCTCAGCGTTGAAGCGGCGACCGTCCGCCCCATCGGGCCCGGCACCTATCGCGTCAGCCTCACGCTGAAAAACCGCGCAGATGTGATTGTTGCGTCCCCGGCGATTGAAGTCAGCTTGCAAGACGGCAACGATGCAACCATCGTGAAACGTGTGCTGCTGGTCAGCGAAACCGGATTGCCCTCCATCGGCTTGGCTGCGCGCTCCGAGCAAACCGTGACTTTGCCGCTGGCACTTCAAGACGCCACCGGCGGCCCAGCTGCTCGTGTGGCGGGCTACAGGGTGTTGGCGTTCTATCCTTGATCCCCTGGTCAATGCGGTCTGTGCCAATGTAGCCACGCTGAACCGAGCGCAAGCTCCGGCAGGCACGACAATCCCCTGCATCCTTTTTTTGCATCATTCGCGCACGCACTCATGAGCATCACCGTCTCCGGTTCCCTGGCTTTCGATACCCTGTTTTCCTTCGAGGGCCAATTTCGCGATCAAATCCTTGCTGATCGCCTCGATGCGCTCAGCGTGTCTTTCCTGGTGCCTGGCATGAGGCGCGAGTTCGGCGGCTGCGCAGGCAACATCGCCTACAACCTCCATCTGCTCGGGGAGCGCGCCTTGGTGCTCGCCTCCCTGGGCAGCGATGGCGCAGACTACAAGGCGCGCATGCAATCCTGGGGATTGGACACGCGCTGGGTCAAAGAACACACAGAGCTGCACACAGCCCAGGCAACCATCTTGACCGATCAGAGCAACAACCAAATCACCGCATTTCACCCCGGCGCAATGGCCAAAGCGCACGAAACGCGTGTGCCCGATGCTTCGAGCACACGGCTCGGCATCGTGGCGCCGAATGGCAAACAGGCCATGCTGGATCACGCCGAACAGTTCGCGGCGCAAGGCACACCTTTCGTTTGGGATCCGGGCCAAGGTCTGCCCATGTTTTCTGGCGATGAACTCAAAGCAATCATCCCCAAGGCCACTTGGGTCACGGTGAATGACTACGAAGCCGACATGCTTGCTGATCGAATGGGTCTAAGCTTCGCGCAGATCGCGGACATGGTGCAAGGCCTCGTGATCACTCGGGGTGAAGCAGGCTGCGACGTCTGGGTCCAGGGCACGGTGGAGCGCTTGGCAGCCGACAAAGCCTCCGCCGTAGTAGATCCCACAGGCTGCGGCGACTCGTTCCGTGCGGGCTTGCTGTACGGGTTGGCGCGAGAATGGTCGCTTGCGAAAGCCTGCCGCCTGGGAAACCGCATCGGTGCCATCAAAATCGCACAGCGCGGCGGACAAAGCCACCGATTCTCAACTGAGCAGGTGCTAGCAGGCCTGTAGGCCACCTCGGCGAACGGGCCGAGTTCAAACAAAAAAGCCTTGCGCTTTCGCGCAAGGCTTTGCTGAACGATCCGGGGCGCAGACGCGCCCCAAACCGTGCTCATCAAGACGAGCGAACAGCCCTTATGGCTTCGTGGCCGTTGGGAACGGCCATGCAGCTTGGGGGTTGAGCGTCGTCTGGGCAGCAGGTGCAGGAGCGGCCGCTTTCTTAGCAGCCGGCTTTTTTGCAGCCTTCTTCGCAGCAGGTTTCGCAGCGGCAGGCTTTGCAGCCTCTTTCTTCGCAGCAGCCTTCTTAGCAGGCGCGGCCTTCTTCGCGGGAGCGGCCTTCTTAGCCGGTGCGGCTTTCTTCGCAGGCGCTGCCTTCTTAGCCGGTGCGGCCTTCTTCGCAGGTGCTGCCTTCTTAGCCGGTGCGGCTTTCTTCGCAGGTGCTGCCTTCTTAGCCGGTGCGGCTTTCTTCGCAGGTGCAGCTTTCTTTGCTGGTGCTGCCTTCTTAGCCGGTGCGGCTTTCTTTGCTGGTGCCGCGGCTTTCTTCGCCGGTGCAGCCTTCTTCGCTGGGGCCGCTTTTTTTGCTGGTGCGGCTTTTTTTGCAGTTGCCATGAGAGTTCTCCTTGTACAAGTGAGACAAAACACTCTGTGCATCGTTGGTTTGCACAAAGCGGCTCGCGAACTTGCTCTCAAGCAAGTTCGCCAACTCTTTCAAATGCCCAAAGTCAGCATGGCCACCACCGCCAAGCACTTCAGGCCCTGTGTTTCAACCTAAGCTAACCGTTCCGGCCGTCTGCGAAGCAAAGCCAGTCTGAGTGCTCGTGCGCACTCAGTCCCAAGACAACGCACCACCCGACTGGTACTCGATCACTCGCGTCTCAAAGAAGTTACGTTCCTTCTTTAGATCGATCATTTCGCTCATCCAGGGGAAGGGGTTTTCTTCGCTGGGAAAAAGCGTTTCCAAACCAATTTGTTGCGCCCGGCGATTGGCGATGTAGCGCAAGTAGCCTTTGAACATCGATGCATTGAGGCCAAGCACACCACGTGGCATGGTGTCCTCGGCGTAGCGGTACTCCAGCTCAACGGCTTGCATGAAGAGATCTTTGATCTCAGCTTTGAATTCAGCCGTCCACAAATTGGGGTTTTCGAGTTTGATTTGATTGATCAAATCGATGCCGAAGTTGCAATGCATGGACTCATCGCGCAGGATGTACTGGTACTGCTCGGCAGCGCCCGTCATCTTGTTTTGTCGGCCCAAGGCAAGGATCTGCGTGAAGCCCACGTAGAAAAACATGCCCTCCATCAGGCAGGCAAACACAATCAATGAACGCAGCAAGGTTTGGTCTGCTTCTTGAGTGCCCGTGCGAAAGTGGGGGTCGGTCAGCGTGTCGATGAAAGGGATCAGAAACTGATCCTTGTCTCGGATCGACTTGACCTCGTTGTAGGCGTTGAAAATTTCGCTTTCGTCCAAGCCCAGCGACTCGACGATGTACTGGTAAGCGTGGGTGTGGATCGCTTCTTCAAAGGCCTGGCGCAGCAAGAACTGGCGGCATTCGGGCGCGGTGATGTGGCGGTAGGTGCCCAGCACGATGTTGTTGGCAGCCAGCGAGTCTGCGGTCACGAAAAAGCCAAGGTTGCGCTTCACGACGCGACGCTCGTCTTCCGTCAACCCATTGGGGCTCTTCCACAACGCGATGTCGCGCGTCAT
>JAAFHN010000390.1 GCA_013298415.1 Comamonadaceae bacterium | reverse complement strand
CGCCTTCAGTGGCAATCGCCTGGGCGTAGGCCGCGCAATCGGGGTAGCCGCAGCGCTGGCACTGCGTTTGCGGCAGGGCGGCGTGGATGCGCGCTGCAAGCTCCATGGCGGCGGGCGCTGGCCTCAGGCCTTTTTCTTGGCGCGCGTGGACGCGGGCGCAGACGAGGTCTTCGCAGCCGACGCAGGCTTCACCGACGCCTTCTTCTTCGTGACAGCAGGCTTCCCATCAGCAGGTTTCACAGCGTCATCTGCTACATCTTCAGTAGCAACAGACGCTGATTTCATCTGGACAGCGTAGTATTTTTCCTTTGCAACGGCATGCTCTTTGGCCACAAAGGCTGCCACAGCGGGGCAAACGATCTCACGCCAGCGCCGGCCGCTGAAAATGCCGTAGTGGCCCGCGCCATCCACATCCAAGTGGTGGGCGCGTTTGCGATCCAGCCCGGTGCACAGGTCGTGCGCGGCTTTGGTTTGGCCTGCGCCAGAAATGTCGTCTAGCTCGCCTTCCACGGTGAGCAGGCCGATGCCGCTGATGTCGGCAGGCTTCACAAGCTCTTTTTTACCGCTGGGCGATTTCACTTCCCAAGTGCCTTGCACGAGTGCAAAGCGCTGGAACACCACATCGATGGTTTCCAGGTAGTAGTCGGCATCCATGTCGAGCACGGCGTTGTACTCGTCGTAGAACTTGCGGTGCGCTTCCACGTGTGTGTCGTCGCCTTTGATGAGGTCTAGGAAGTAGTCGTAGTGGCTCTTGGCGTGGCGATCCGGGTTCATTGCCACAAAGCCGGTGTGCTGCAAAAAGCCGGGGTACACCTTGCGGCCCGCACCAGGAAAATTGTGCGGCACGCTGTAGATCACGTTGTTTTCAAACCAGCTGTAGCTCTTGTTCATCGCCAGGTTGTTCACGGCGGTAGGCGAGCGGCGGGCATCAATCGGCCCGCCCATCATTGTCATCGTGATCGGAAGCGTCTCGCCACGGCTGGCCATCAAGCTCACAGCAGCGAGCACCGGCACGGTGGGCTGGCACACGCTCATCACGTGCACGTGCTCGTGCTCGGCCTGGATGTGGCGGATGAACTCTTGCACGTAGTTCACGTAATCATCAAGGTGAAATTCACCCTCAGACAGCGGCACTGTGCGCGCGTTTTTCCAATCGGTGATGTAGACCTTGTGCTGCGCAAGCAGGCCGCGCACCGTATCGCGCAGCAAAGTGGCGTAGTGGCCAGACAGCGGCGCAACGATCAGCATGGCGGGCTGGCCCTTGATCGCAGCGAGTGTGTCCACATCGTCGGAAAAGCGCTTGAAGCGGCGCAATTCGCAAAAGGGCCTATCGATCACCACTCGCTCGTGAATGGCCACTTCGCTGACACCGTTCGCTGTGGGTACATCCACGGTTTTGATATCAAAGCGCGGCTTTTCGTAGTCTTTTCCCAGGCGATAGGCCAAATCAAAGCCCGCAGCCACGCGCTGCGCCATTGGCGACTGCGCAAGCGGGTTCATGGGATTGGCGTAGAGCTTGGCGGCCGCTTGCGCAAATTCAGCAAACGGCTCCATGAATGAGCGTTGCGTTTCGTAGATTTGGTAGAGCATGGGGGCCTTTCTTGGGCTGCTTTCGGCCCATTCTAGGTGTGGACCCCTGACTGAATGCTGATGCTAGGCGTGCGCCGCTACTTAGGCGTTTGTCTCGACGCAATCAAGCGGGCACGATACGCAGATGCGGCCACCTTGCTGCGTAGCTTTCGCACTTGCGCTGGTACAGCTCCTTGCGGTCGACCCAATTGGGGCGGAGGATGCCTGCGTAGAGGTCGTCAAGGCCATAGGGCGCTGAGAGCGCAAGCGATTGAGCTGAGCGGGCTTGTGCGCCCACACAAGTGCAGGCCACCAAATAGCGGCTGATGCCCTCCTCACTGTTGGCCAGCGCCGAGTACGGCTCGTGGAAATAGCCCTCGTACCAATGGTGAACGCGGGCTTGGTTCATGGTCTCAATGCGAATCGGCAAATGCCGAAAAGCCTCCGCAACTCTTGCCTGGACAGCCTTTTCAGCCTCTGCGCTCAGGTCTTCGCCATCAAAGTAAAACACGTCGTAGTCGTTGATCTGCGCAGTCGGCTCAGCCCCAGTTTGCAGATTCCAAACCGTCTGAAACAAACACCCCGCCACCAGCCAGCAATCCGGCAAGCCCAGTGCAGGCAAGCCCTCCAGCAGCGCCACATTGAACGGATTGCGCCTGATGTCGTGCTGGAACTGTTCGGATAGGGGCAGTTTCACAAGAGATCAGGAGACAAAGAAGGGAGAAGAAGGAGAATCAGATCGCTACGTTTTACATAGCAACAAATGCAATAAATACCGTGACACTGCAGGATAAACATCAAAAATCATGGCCTTGTACAGCCAAAACAGCCTCAAAAACCGCCGGCTGTTCTTCCTGATCTCCTGATCTCCTGTGAAACCTTCCCCTAAGCCCCAAGCCATCAGTGACCCTCAAACCACCTTCGCAATGCTCGCGCACACGTGTCCGATGTTGCCGGGGTTCAGTGCTGCCACGCACATGCGGCCAGTATCGGTGCCGTACACGCCGAATTCGCTGCGCAGGCGCACCATTTGGTCTTTGCTCAAACCCGAATAGCTGAACATGCCGATTTGCTCAGTAATGAAGCCCATGTCTTGCGCAACGCCTGCGGCTTTGAGGCCATCGACGAGCGCTTGGCGCATGGCCTTGATGCGCACGCGCATTTCGCTGAGTTCTTCTTCCCACATCGCGCGCAAAGCGGGCGTGTTGAGCACAGTCGCACACACGGTAGCACCATGCGTGGGCGGGTTGCTGTAGTTGGTGCGAATCGCGATTTTGAGCTGGCTCAACACGCGGTCGCACTCTTCCTTGCTTCCGCACACCGCACTCAGTGCGCCCACGCGCTCACCGTAGAGGCTGAAGCTCTTGGAAAAGCTGGTGGACACGAAAAACTGCAAGCCAGCCGCCACAAATTTGCCGACGACCGCGCCGTCTTCTGCGATGCCGTAGCCAAAGCCCTGGTAAGCCATGTCCAAAAACGCGATCAGGTTGCGAGACTTCACGGTTGAGACGATTTCGTCCCACTGCGCGGCGCTGATGTCGTAGCCCGTGGGGTTGTGACAGCAGGCATGGAGCACCACGATGGTGTTGGGATCGGCAGCCTCCAGCGCGGCTTTCATGCCTGCAAAGTTGATGCTGCGCGTGGCGGCGTCGTAATACGGATAGCTTTCCACCACGAAACCGGCATTCGTGAACAGCGCACGGTGGTTTTCCCAGCTGGGGTCAGAAATCATCACCTTCGCGTTCGGTGCGAGCTTCTTCAAGAAGTCCGCGCCGATCTTCAAGCCACCGGTGCCGCCGAGGGCTTGAACGGTGGCCACTCGACCCGCTTTCACAAGCTCGCTATCGGCACCAAAAACCAGGCCTTTCACCGCTTGGTCGTAGGC
>JAAFHN010000393.1 GCA_013298415.1 Comamonadaceae bacterium | reverse complement strand
TTCCTTGGCCGCGCCTTGCAGCACAAGAGCTTTGTGCTCGGGGCAATCCTCACCGCACTGCTGTTGGGCGCAGCGGGTTTGTCGTTCGTTTGGACGCCCTGGCCTGCCCTTGAGATTGACATGAATGCCAAACTGGCTGCGCCGAGCGCAGCGCACTGGCTGGGCACGGATGTGCTGGGGCGCGATGTGGTGTCGCAACTGCTGGTGGGCGCTCGGGCCTCGATTGCGGTGGGCGTGATTGCCGTGGGCATCGGCCTTGTGATTGGCGTGTCGCTCGGGCTCTTGGCGGCTGCACGCGGCGGCTGGGTTGACGAAGCCATCATGCGGTTGAGCGACTTCACCTTCGCCTTTCCGGCCATCTTGCTGGCCATCATGATGACCGCCGTGTTTGGCCCCGGCATGGTGAACGCGATCATCGCCATTGGCATTTTCAACATTCCCGGCTTTGCGCGGCTGGCGCGTGCTCAGGCGCAGAGCGTGTGGGCGCGGGAGTACGTGCTGGCGGCGCGGGCCTGCGGGCGCGGGCGGCTGGCGATCACGATTGACCACGTGCTGCCCAACATCCAAGCGGTGCTGATCGTGCAGGCCACGATCCAGTTTGCGCTTGCGATTCTTGCGGAGGCCGCGTTGAGCTACCTCGGCTTGGGCACGCAGCCGCCGCAGCCGAGCTGGGGCCGCATGCTCAACGAGGCGCAGACGCTTCTCTTTCAGCAGCCCATGCTGGCGGTGTACCCCGGCTTGGCGATTGCATTTGCCGTACTCGGCTTGAATTTGCTGGGCGATGGCCTGCGGGATTTGACCGACCCCAAGCTCGCGAGGCAGCGATGAGCGAAGCCGCTGTGTTGCGCGTCAGTGGTTTGAGCGTGAGCCTGCCCACGCCGCATGGCCGCGTGCAGCCGGTGCGCGGCATTGATTTCAGCCTGAAGCGGGGCCAGGTGCTGGGCATCGTCGGCGAATCGGGTTGTGGCAAATCCATGGCGGCGCTGGCCTTGATGGGCTTGCTGCCTGAATCTGCCGCCGCCGCAGGCAGCATCCAGTTGCTCGGCCAAGAGCTGGTAGGCGCAGACGAGGCACGGATGAATGCCCTGCGCGGCAACCGCATCGCCATGGTCTTCCAAGAGCCGATGACGGCACTGAACCCCCTGCACACGATTGGCGCGCAAATCGCCGAGCCGCTGCGCCTGCACGATGGCTTGAGCAAGGCAGACGCTCGCGCCAAGGCCTTGGAGCTGCTGGATCGCGTGGCCATGCCGCAAGCGGCACAGCGCATGGATGCTTACCCGCATCAGCTCTCAGGCGGGCAGCGCCAGCGCGTGGGCATCGCGATGGCGCTGGCGTGTACGCCCGATGTGCTGGTGGCAGATGAGCCCACCACAGCGCTTGACGTGACCGTGCAAGCCCAAATCTTGGCGCTGATCGAGCAGCTCGTGCGCGACATGGGCATGGCCATGGTGCTGATCAGCCACGATCTGCGCCTGATCGCCAAGCATGTGGACGAGGTAGCCGTGATGTACGCCGGGCAATTTGTGGAGCATGGTGCTACCGATGGCGTGTTTGCCAAGCCTCTGCACCCCTACACACGCGGCCTGATCGCAGCGCGGCCCTCTCTCACCGGCGTGCGCGGCCAAACACTTGCCACGATTCAGGGCACCGTGCCTGCGCTGCACCACATCAGCAACGCCTGTGCGTTTGCGCCGCGCTGTGCGCATGCTGCTGCCGCTTGCAGCGCAGCGCCGATTGCCTTGGAGTTGAAAGGCCAGCAAGCCGTGCGCTGCATCCGCGCTGAGGAGTTGGCGTGAGCGCAACGACCCAGCCTTTGGTCGACATCCAAAACCTCTCGCGCCGCTTCACGCTGCCGCGCGAGCATTTGTTCAAGCCCCCACCGACCGTTGACGCGCTCAAAAACGTGAGTCTGCAAGTGCAGGCAGGCCAATCGCTGGGTATCGTGGGTGAATCAGGCTCCGGCAAATCCACGCTCGCCCGCATCGTGATGGCGCTCGATGCGCCCACCAGCGGCCAAGTGCTGTTTGAGGGCACTAATTTGCATGCCCTGCCCCCGCCCGAGCTGAAGGCGGCGCGCAAGCACTTTCAAATGGTGTTCCAAGACCCGTATGGCTCACTCGATCCGCGCATGAAAGTGGCCAGCATCGTGGCAGAGCCGCTGCTGGCGCTCGTGGGCGTAGCGGGCCGCGCCAACGAAGCCGCACGGCGCGAGCGCTGCAAAGAAATGCTGCAAGCAGTTGGCCTGCGCGAAGCCGATCTCGACAAGTACCCCCATGAGTTCTCAGGCGGCCAGCGCCAGAGGATTGCCATTGCCCGCGCCCTCATCACCAGGCCCAAACTCATCGTGGCCGATGAACCCGTGAGCGCACTCGACGTGAGCGTGCAAGCCCAAGTGCTCAACCTGCTCCAAGCCCTTCAGCGCGACTTCGGCATCACCCTGATCCTCATCAGCCACGACCTAGCCGTGGTGCGGCACATCTGCGAACAGGTTGCGGTGATGAAGAACGGCGAAGTGGTGGAAAGCGGCCACGTGGATGCGATTTTTGAGCGGCCGCAGCACGAGTACACCCGAGCCTTGCTCGCTGCTGCGGCTTGAAAAGCGCACCTAGCTTGGTTGACAATGCACGCTTCCGTTCAACCTGCACACACACTTCTTTGAGAGGCACGGCCATGGCAAAAGGTCAGCAAAACAGCAACAAGATGACGAAAAAACCGAAGAAGGACACTTCTCCGCCCAAAGACACGCCGACCGACATCGTGCGGCCTACGGTGGTGACGCAGGTGATGCCCAAGGGCAAGATGAAGAACAAGCCCGCGTGATGGGGGCCAGCCGCGCTACATCTTCGGATAGGGCGGCGCTTTGAATTGCGGCAGGGGTTTGGCTGCGAGTGCCTTGAGAAGGTGCTCAATGCCCGCTTGAAGCTGCGCGTCTTCGCCGCGTGAAGCGGCGCGGGGCGGGTTGTCTACTTCGATGTCGGGGCTCACGCCTGTGCCTTCGATCATCCACGCGCCGTCGCTTGCGCCAAACACGCCCAACTCTGCTGCGCGGGCAATGCCGCCATCGCTCAAGGTGTTGCGATCCGTGAGCCAAACGCCTGCGCCTGAGGTGCGCTTGCCGATCACCGTGCCAAGGCCCAAGCGCTTGATGCCTTCGGCAAAGGTTTCGCCGTCGCTGTAGGTGTCTTCGTCGATCAACACCACGATGGGGCCCAAAAAGGCGCTGTGCATGTTGGGGTCTCGGGTGCCCGGCACGCGATTGCTCCAAAGCGCCCAGGTTCTGCGCAAGAGCTTTTCGATGAGGATGCTGTCGACGAAGCCGCCAGAGTTGCCGCGTACATCAATCACGAGGCCCTCACGGTCTGCGATGGGATAGAACTCGCGAGCAAAGGTGGCCAAGTCAGCGCTGCCCATGGCCCGCAGCCGCAAGTA